>NZ_JBFAZW010000107.1:0-38266 GCF_040682015.1 Dactylosporangium sp. NPDC051485 | reverse complement strand
ACCGGCATGCCCCACCCGCCCAACACCACAACAACACATCGGCTATCAGCGATATTTGGCTCACGCCTCCGCTACCCGCGGATCCGGGTCTGAGCTGCCCGAGTTGCACGCTGGTCGTTTCCGCCTCCTCAGCGGCAATGCGGGCGGTCGTTCGGGGGTCTCCGAGTGCCGCCCTACGGGCGCGCAGCTCGGCGATGGCGGGGGTGAGTGCGTCGCGGTGTTGGCGGGCACGGACCGCGATCGTGTCGAGGATGTCGAGACCAAGCAGGCCTTTGAGGATCTTCGCGCGTTCACCGTCGCTGGCGTGCAGCAGTTGCTCGAACTTTCCTTGGGGCAGAAGCACCGAGCGGAGGAAAGTCTTGTTGTCCATGCCGACGAGGTCTACGACGCGTTGGGTGACGGACCTGCCGTGCACGACCTCGCCGCCGTCGAGCGATTCGAGCTTGTGGAACGTTCCGGTCGTTTTCCGCGACAGTTGCCGGGTCACCCGCCATGGGCGCCCACGGGCCTCAAATTCCAGGGTCGCGGTCAGGGTGCCGTCGCCGCCGTCGGCGATCAACACCTTCGGGGACGGTGCGTCCCAGGTTGGGGTGCCATAGAGCGCGAAGTTGACCGCCATCAGGATGGTTGACTTGCCCGCGCCGGTGTCGCCGATGATCCCGACGAGGTCGTGGCCACGGAAGTCGATGTACTGCTGGCCGACGTAGGAGCGAAACCCCGAGAAGGTGAGCTGCAGCGGCTTCATGCTGCACCCCCGACCGGAGTGCTGAGCTGTGCCTCGGCCGGGAAGTGCGGGTCGCGCTCGTCCTGCGCTGCGGCAAGGAACTCGGCCATCATGCTGGTGACCGTGTCGATCGGCGCGGTGCCTGCGCCGTGCTCGTGCACGTACTGCTCGAACGATTCGAGCAGGCTGCGCTGCACCGGGATCTGCCCGGGCTCGATGACGTCGTTACGGGGCTGGGCGCCGGCGACGCGCTGCTGTACGTCCAGCACCCGGGCCTTTGCGAGCAGGGTGTGAACGTGTTGCGCGAGGGCGGGTTCGAACACTGGGGTGTGTACTGTGACCAGGCACAGCGCGTCACCGATGGTGCCGGCCCGCTTCTGCAGCTCGTCCCAGGTCCCATCGAACTTGATCAGTGCTCGGCCGCCGCGCAGCGGGACCTCCTCGCACACGGCCGGCCTGCCGGGTTCCACGGTCACGAGGGTCACGCTCTTTTGTTGTCCGGCTTCGCCGAAGTCCAGCGGGATCGGTGAGCCTGCGTAGCGTCCGACGACCCGGCCGGGCAGCGGCTGCGGCTGGTGGATGTGACCGAAGGCGGCGTAGTCGACGGCGGGGATGGCGTCGGGGTCGATGGCGAACTCGTCGGTGGTGTGGCGGGCCCGCTCGCTGCCGGCGAGTCCGGCGCCGGTGACGTGCATGTGGGCGGTGAACAGGGTGACCTCGGACTGTGGGTCCAGCCCGTCCGCCAGGCCGGCGGCGATGCGGGCTTGCAGATCGGCGAGCTGTTCACGGTAGGTGCTCGACGACGACTGGGTGCCGGCGGCGGTGATCATGCGTTGGGGGTAGATGAACGGCAGGACCCCGATGCGGGCGCGGGTGCCGTCACGGCCCGGCACGATCAGATAGTCGCCGTTCGCGCCGCGCGGCTGGCTGACGAAGTGCAGTTGGTGAAGGCGGCCGAGTTTGTCGAGGTAGCGGTGCAGGGAGATGTTGTCGTGGTTGCCCGCGACGACGATCGTGGGGGCGATCGCCGCCAGTTCGGCGAGCCAGCCGACGACGCGTTCGATGTCGGTGTGGCTGACGCGGGAGTGGTCGATGAGGTCCCCGGAGTGCAGGATGCCGTCGGGCCGGTGTTGCTTGGCGATGTCGATGATTTCGGCCATGGCGTCGGCGAGGTCGGACATCCGGGGCTCGTTGTAGGTGGTCCGGCCGGCGTGCCAGTCGGAGGTGTGGAGAAAGAGCATGGCGAGGTCGCCTTTCATCCGGCTACGTCGCGGCGCAGCCTGAGGAATCCGAGGGCGGTCAGTGCAGGGCGCTGACGCGGTGGTTGGACAGGTGGGCGAGGACGGCCTGGTTGGCCTCCCACCCGTCGGGGAACTTGATGAAGTCTTTGAGGTGCACGGGTTCGGTGCCGGGGTGGGCGTCCAGGAGCTCGGGGATGCCGCGGCGGCCGACCACGATGCAGGCGTGACGGTGCCGGGAGGTCAGCACGCACAGTCGGCCGGGCGTGAGATGGAACGGCGTGGCGTCGATCCGGCCGGACAGCGGGTGCAGAATCACGGTGACGTCGAATTCGGCGCCTTGCAGCCGGTTCGCGGTGTCCACACGGATCCCGTCCGCTATCTCGCCGCGGGCGCGCAATGCTCGGGTGATGGCGGCGACCTGGTCGCGGTGCGCGGCGCCAACGGCGATCCGCGCGGCGGTGAGTCGCCGGCCGCCGGGGGCTTGCTCGCAGCTCGTTTCGGTGCCGCGTTGCAGGAGCCGGACGGCGACGTCTGCGGTCGCGGCGACCGTCTCGGCGTCGGTCCGCAAGGTGTTGCGGTGCGGTAGCTCGAGGAAACCCCATCCGCTGCCTGCGGCGAGGTCGATCACTTCGTCGACTGCCGTGCGTCGGATCCCGACGGTTGGCACATGGGTCGCGCGTTCGCCGTCGTGGGTGCCGGAAGCGAACTCCGAAAATGGGTAGAAGGCCGTCTGGACCAGACGTGTGGCACTGGTCGGCAGCCGCCAGGTCACCGGGAGTTCGTGCGGGACGATGTCGGGGTTGTTGCGCAGCAGCACCGCCACCGCGCTCTGCATCGGGTCCCAGGGCAGACCGGCCCACCGTTCCCCGTCGATGGGGGAGAACGGATCGAGCTGTCCGGGGTCACCGACGAACAGCATCTGTTGGAACAGCGGCACGATCAGCAGCAGCATGTCCGAGCGCATCTGATATGCCTCGTCGACGATGGCCCAGGGCCATTTTCGGGCGGTCTGCACCTGCGCCCATTTGGCGGCGGTGCCGACCACGACCCGGCAGTCCGGCAGGTCATCGACGCGGGATGCGATCTGGACGTTGGGCAGGAGCACGGTCGGCGGCGGCAGGTAACCGTCGCGGGACAGCCGTCCGACGAGCAGGCCGGGCAACCGGGTAGCGATCTTGACGACGAGGTCGTCGACCTGGGCGTTGGTCTGGGCGACGACTACCACGGGGTCGCCGGCCGTGGCGATCTCGGCCGCGATGCGGCCCACCAGGGTCGACTTGCCTGCTCCGGGCGGAGAGTCGACGACGACGCCCCGGTGACCGCCGTTGGTGAACGCGGTGAGGATCTCTGCGGTCTTGATTTCCGCGCGGTCGTGCGGCGAGGTCATGACCAGTCCTCCGCTGCGTCCTCGACCACGGGCGTGGAGTCCGGTGGCGGGCCACCGTGTGTCCAGGGGGTCTCGTCCCGCGTCGGCCACGGCCGGCGCCGGACGAATGTCTCGGTGACGCTCGTGTAGGTGACGTCCTCACCGAGCGCGGGCACCGAGCCGGGCTTTGCGGTGAGGCCGCTGCCCATCTGGTTCTGCAGCTCAAGTTCGATACGCCAGCCGTCTTCGGTCTCGATGACGGACTCGATGACCGCCTGCTGGCCGTTGCGGGCCGGGTCGTACATGTGCTGACCAACGTCGAGATGAATCTGGTCGCCGGTCGCCACCGTGACCATCGGACGCAGCACGTTGCGGCGCAGCCCGGGCACGCGGCGAGCCGCGTCGACGTCGACGACGTGGCCGGCGAACGCCTCACCGGTGAGCCGATGATCGGCGATCACGAGCGGGTCGTCGTAGGCGCGTTGCGCCTCGAACGCGGCCATCCGCTGTTCCAGCTCGGCGAGTCGATGGGCGCTGCGGCCCGCGCTGTCACGTTTGGCCTGCGGTCTGCCACCGTCCGCGACGTACCGGTGGAACGAGGTGAACCGGTCACGTTGCTGCTCCCACCGTTTCGGCACCCGCGGCGCCTCGGGCACATCGCGCAGCAGGTCGATCGCCGTCCAGACCAGCTCCCAGGTCGGGCGCATCTGCTCTTCCACCATCGCGGTCAGCCGACGGTGAACGGCGTTGTGTGCTGCCGGGGTTCGTGCGGTGGCCAGGTCCCGCAACGCAGGTTCCAGGAAGAGCCGGTCGAAGGTCGGATCGGTGGACGGACCGGCCGGTGGGCACAGTTGCGGGTTCTCCGCTCGGCTGACCGCCGCGGCGACGTCCATCCCTTCGGGCGGGGCGAGCCAGGCCATCTGGGCGGCGAGATTGCCGTCTTCGAGATCGCTTTGGCCGGTCGCCCAGACGGCAGCTATCGCCTGGGTCGCCGCGATCAGCGCGCCGGTGTCGGCGAACTCGGCCTGCTCGGCGAACCAGGTCAGCCAGATGCCGAGGTCGCGTACCTTCTTCGGCACCGCCCACGGACCCTCGATGAAACGCAGCCTCGTCATCCGGCCCAGCGTGCGGACAAACTCGATCCCTGCCGGGTTCGGAACCCAGAGCTGCGGGGCGTCGACGACCCTCACCCGCGCATTCGGCCCCGCACCGGTGGCCTGGGTCTGCTGCGCGGCCGTCTCGATGGGAAACAGCAGCTCGCTGGCGAGCCTGCCGGCGAACTCGATTCGCTCCGCGCGGTCGCGTGGCTGCCGGGTCACGATCAGGGTCGGCCGGGCACGGTCGGGGCCGACCATCGCGGCGAGCGGTGCGTTGGTCTCCCCGGCCAACGTGAGCGGCACGATGACGATCGGCTTCGACGAGATGTGGAGGTGCCTGTACACGGTCAGCTGCTGCGGCGTCATCGAGTAGGCCGCCAGCGCCTTGGCCAGGGAGGTCAGCACGGTCACCGGACAGCCCCCAGCGCCGCCTCGCGCATGCCGTAGGCCCTTCGAAGCAGGTCAGCTGCCTGCTGCTGGCCGGCGTCCGGCTCCCGCAGGCCGGTGGCCAGTTCGACCGCCTCCTTGATCGAGTCGATGCCGCCCAGGTCTTCGCGCACCACCCGGCCCAGCACCGGCACCATGCCGCTCACCTCCGCCCGGCACACCCCACCCAGTTCGCAGGCGCCCAGGCACTCCGGCGAATACCGGGCGGTGACCTGGAAGATCGCCGCCGCGAGCTCCTGGGGATCGCGCGTCGGCCGGCCGGCGGCGTCCAACCGCGGGTCGAAGGAGAGGTCCGGCGGCAGGAGCCGCAGCAAGCTCTCCACGCTTTCCATCCGGTCCAGCTGCCGCTTCAGCGTTGCCAACTGCTTGCGGACGTCGAGCAGTTCCGCGACCGGGTGATTGCTGAAGTCCTTCGGGCACACGAGCACGACCTGGTCCGACACCATGGCAGGGTCCAGCCCGGCCGTCTGCAGCATCTCCCGCATCGCGAGCACGTACACCGCGGACTGTTGCGCGGCAGCCGCCACCTTGCCGGAGTCCGCGGTGCCGTCCAGGATGGCGAAGGACTTGATCTCCACGATGAAGAACTGGTTGCCGAGTTTGAACGCGATCAGATCCGGTTCGATCCGGACCTGCACTCCGTTCACCGTGAGCTGCAGGATCGGATGGTCGAACAACGTTCCGGTCGGCTCATTCGACTCCGCCGACGCCTGCAAGGCGCGCTGGGAACGCCGCAGCCGCGACGTGATCCTGTCGTCGGCGTCGGCCGGGTTGAGGTCGTGATAGTGGACCTCAGGGACCGGCAGCCCGATATGTTCGCGCAACAAGCGCAGCAGCTCAGCGCATCCGTCCGCCTTCACCTTCGCCTCGAAACCCTTGCCCCGGGCGATGGCGATGCTCGACATCTGGCCGATGGAGATGCGCACGCCCAGCCCTTCCGCGATCTGCCCTTTGTCGATACCGGCGGCATCGAGCAGCGTGCGTCGGCGGCAGCCAGGGTTTGCCGCGAGCGCGGCGAGTGTGCGGGCGTTGTGCGGCTTTCGCGGCGCCGCACCCCGCAGAGCATTCAAACGTTCATCGACGACAGACATGTCATCCTTTGAAGGACGGGTCCGGATCTTCGCGGGAACCGGGCCGCCGGATGGAGGAAGTAGGAGCGCTACCTTTTCGTGACGGACCGAACTGCCTTAAGCTGTTCGCCCCCGAACAGTTGTTCCGCGTCAGAGAGTCGCCGCGCACGCTCAGCCGCTGCCTCGCGTTGCTGCCGGTCGGACTCTTCGTGGATCCTCAGCTCCGCTTGCGCCGCAGCGATGAGCCGCGACGGCTCGAACTCCTCAGCGGGACCGCTGGCGCCTGGGATGTTGTTGGTGAACGGCCACAGGAGCCGGATCGACTGCGGCCCAAGCTCCCCTGTTGTCTGCAGGTGGCGGACTAGCCGTATCGCGGCGGTCAGGAAGTCGACCCTGGGCGACAGCGGACCCATGATGCGGCGATCCAGCGGCCACGTGGATATCGCCAAGAGGCCACGCACCGCCACGAGCTGGTCCGCCGCCAAGGCGGCACAAACGTAATACGGTCGGGAGTACGGCGCCGCGCGGAACGATCGCTCCTCGTCGCGGCGGAGACTGGCCAGTTTGGTAGCGATCAGTCCGCCGGCGAACAATGCCTCGTGCGTCGCGACGATCAGCCGCGGCGCCGCAGCGACCCCCAGCACCGTGAGGACCTGATGGACCTGCTCGCGAACGGGGAACAACGACATGCCCGCCGGCAGCGTCCCCGACGGAGACGGCGCTGGCACTGAGTCGTCGGATTCCAGCAACGCCGAGTCCCAGCTCAGCTCCGCCGTCCGCAGCTCCGCGCGCAGACGCGGAACGGCGGCACGATCACCGGCGGCGAGTGCCTGGCGGATGTGACCGCGAAGCAGCGAGATCCGCTCCTCGAGCTCGTCCATGGTTTCAGGCATGATGGGACCGTATCACAAGTTCCAAGGTCTTCCAAAGAGTTCCAAACTCAGTGGTGAAGCAATTGCGCCGATGACCTTCGGTCGCGTCGAAATGGACCTGGCACCGAACAGCCCTGGGCGTCACCGCCGGGCGGGCGGGTCGTCCGGCTGCTCGACCTACTTGATCTCGCCGACTAGGCAGCCCACCCGAGCAGATCGGGCAGTGGATGTCGGCGACGGTGACCACGCCGTTGGACCTCACCGTCGCGGAGGTCGACGACCTCGTCGAGCAAACGCTGCGGTACCTAGCGTCCGAGTTCGGGCTCCTCGAACCCGACGACTGATAGCAGCACCGACCGTCCGAGCGGGCTCCGTCGCCAGATCCTGGCGCCGCCGTTCAGCTTTCCCGACCCGAGGGCGACGTTGCGGTGGCGGGCAGGTGCAGCAGGTCGGCACGCACGGCGGCGAGGACACCGGCGTCGGTGTCGTCTTGGCCGTGGTGTTCGCCGCAGGGGCAGAACGTCCACGCGCCGTCCTGGAGCTGGTCGCGCAGGACTTCCAAGGTCGCGCGAGACCAAGCGGCGACGTCGGCGCCGACCGTGACGAAGGGGGGTGTCGGGCGGGGCGTCGCGGATGGCCAGCCCGAGACCCGACACGGCCTCGCCGGCACGGCGCAGGTCCAGCACGGGCTGTGGCCGCTGCTGGTCGCCGTTGATCGCGGCGTAGATCACCGCCTGGCCGAGCGCGGCGAGCAGCCGGGCGGCGACCCGCACCGCGAGATGCTCCGGCGGCCCAGTGGGCGCAGCCCGTTGCTGCACCTCGGCCATCATCGCCGTCGCGGTGGCCCGGCCCCACTCCTCGTCGATGTAGCTGCGCAGCACAGTCTGCGGAGTGATCCGCAGTTGGGCGGCGATGGCGTCGATCCGCTGCTGCAGTTCCTCGGCCACCACGGCCGGGTCGACGCTGCCGCCGAGGGCGTCGACGGTGGCGACGAAGTCGTCGACGAGCCTGGCGAACTTCCCTCGTCGGGCCATGCGGTCCTCCAGATTGGCGGTTCCCCAGTGTGGCACCACCTTCAACGTCCCAGGGCGCTACGAGGGCATGCCGGCCGCCGGAACGGATCACGGCGATCCGGGCCGGCTGGCCGAGAGCCGCGGCGGGCGCCAGGCAGCGTACGGTGCACAGACGGTGCGATCAGGCACACACGGGGGCCAGGAAGGGACGAGCCGTGGCAAGAGCACGGGGAAACGGCAAGCGACCGGGCATCCGCTCGCTCAGCGTGGATGACCGGGTGAGCGTGCTCGGCCGTGCCGCTCGGCTGGTTAACCAGCTCAACGAGGGCCGGGCCGGCTGCATCGAGGGCGTGGCGCTGCTGGACCGCGTCGCTCGGCTGGTCGAGGTCCGGGCGGAGCCGCTCGCGGTGGCGGTCGCCGCGCAGGGCCCGGCCGGCACCTGTGTGCTCGGCGACGCCGTCCGCGACGTGGTACCGCTCGCAGACGGCGGCCGGGCGGTGCGCGGGCCGCACTTCGACCCGGCCCGGTGGAACGGCGCCGGTCACCTGGTCCTGTACGCCGCGCAGGCTGGCTGGTGGTTCGACTCGACGCTGGACCAGGTGAGCCGGATGACCGGGCTGCCCGGCGGCACCCTGATGCAGCGGATCACGCCCGAGGAGGTCAGCAGCGGCGACCTGCCGTTCGAGATCGGCGGCGGGCAGGTGCTCTACCGGGTGGTGCGGGCCGATACGACCTGGCAGACGGCGTACAACGCCGAGTACGCCCGCCTCGGCGGCATCGCGCGGGCGGCGACTCAGCGGGCGCTGGAGTTGGAAGGCTTCGACGAGGAGCTGATCTGAGTTGCGGCAAGTTCGCCGCAGCTGGTGACCGGTCGTTCTCGTCGGACTCCGATCGGTTCGGGACTGTAGACCTTGACCCGCCAGCGGGCCTGCTCGCGTCGATCCGGGTCCCAGATCGGCAGCGGCGCCAGGTGTCGGCTGAGGGCGTAGATCGCCACGGTGGCGGTCCGCGCGTTCGCTTCACAGCTGTAGCGGTGCATCACGTGCCCACCGTCGCTGGCGCGCCGCCGGCAGTCCGCAAGCTCGAGCGTCCACACGCCGGAGCCGTCCATCGTCTCTTCCAGCCGGATGAACAGGTGCCGGACCGGGTCACGGTCGTCCCCAGTGATCAACCAGCCGGCCTCACGCAGCTGCGGGATACCCACCACCCGACCACCGTATCGAACACAAGTTCGACGACGGCATCGTTTCGGAGCGTCACCTACCGGCCAATCACGTTGGTTCTGACGAACCCAGCCGGGGGCCGGTGCTGCGGTCAGGCTGCACGGAGGACGACCGGCCAGCCGTCCGGCTGCTCGCACATGCCCCAGCAGCCGCTGGGTGGTCACCGCGCCGACGGCTACGCTGAAGGAACGAAGACCGGCGCCTTCCCCCGTGGGCACCGGTCTTCGCTATCGAGCCCGCCCGTTGCGCCTCGGCTGCTTCCTTGCCGGGGACGCGGGCTTCGGCTTCACCCGTTCGACGGCGTCGGCTCGCCCGCGTCGTCGTGGTGCGTCGGCAGCGCGGTGATGAACGCGGTGAGGCGGGCCGCCTCGGCCGTGGTGAGGTCCGTGGGCAGGCGCAGCGTGATGACGATGTCGGTGCGGAGCGGGAAGCGGTACCACTCCTCGGCGATGGTTGGCGTGCGTTCGGCCGCCCGCCCGACATTGACCGCCTGCCAGTCGAACCCGCTGTCGACCCAGTCGAGGAACACGGTGATCGCTCGGCGTGCGTTCGCGACATAGGTGTTGCGGGTGTGCGTGGTGTATTCGCCGACGGTGGCGGCCCGGTACTGGCAGGTCGCCGTGTTGAGGTCGAGCGTGTCGATGTCGAGCGTGTCGGCCCATTCGAGCATGCGCGCGAACGATGCCACAGCGACCCGGTAGGCGCTCGACGTCCGGCCCGCTACGGATGTCCGGTGGTCGAGGTCGCTGAGGAAGCGCTGGAGGTCGGCCAGCGTCGTCGGCGGATGATCTGGGGCGCGCGTCGGTGGTGCCGCGGCAACGGGTTGGTGCATGCATCGATCGACCCATCGCCGGCGGGCGTGGTCAAGTCACGTGCCGACCGGCTGTGCATCGCCGTCATCCGACGCGTGGAAGTCGGCTCGGGACGTTGATGCCGTGTATGGCTGTGCTCGCGGCTTGGTGACGACGCACGGCTTCCGGGACCTGGCGGTGTTGATTGGCAGGGGCCCATTCCGCTGTCGGGCCTGCCTTGGCACGCTGGTCTGGTGCCGGGACGCGATGTGGTGCTGTGGTTGATCGACGACGAGCTCCTCAACGGTGACGAGCGTCGAGGCTCCGCCCGGAGCACGGAGCGGGTCACCGACGTGTTCTACCGCGCGATGCGCCCGAAACCCGGGTCCCTGCTGCTCGGCGTCCGGGCCCTGCCTGGTGACGTCGGCGGGTTCGCCGTCGCGCTGCTCGGGATGGCGAGCGGATCGCAGCAAGTCGCCACCGGCAAGGACCGAACACTGGTCACTCCGCTGCTGCGGTTGCAGCCGCCGGTGGCGGTCGCGCGGCTGCATGAGGTAATGCCCGAGCCGCAACGGCGACGGCTGGAGCAGCAGCCCCGCGTCCCGGGGCCGCTGCGCCCGGCGCGGCTGTCGCCGAAGGTCGGCGATGCCATGATCGCCGCGCTGCGGCAGCTGTCGCCACCAGCGGCGCAGTGGCTCGCCGCGCTGAGCGCCGCGGACACACCGGTCGGTGGCGGGCAGGGCGCCCGGCTGCGGGAGGAACGCGACGCGGTGTCGCTGGCGATCGACATGTCCGGCGTCGACCCGCCGCCGGACCTGCTGTACACCCCCGGCGCCGCCCTGGACCCGGAGGCGCCGTTCGGCGGAACCTTCAATCCGCTGTTCGTCACCGACAACGAGGACGACCTGCTCGCGGTGGACCTGCGACGGTTCGACCCGCGCAGTCGGTTGGCCGAACTGTCCGGCAGTATCACCCGGTTCACCAGCGGCCGGTTCGCGCTGACCGTCATGAACGTCAACCGCAAGGCGCTGGAGCACACCCTCGGTGTCGACCTGGTGTACTGGGACGAGACCGCCAACACCTTCACCATGGTGCAGTACAAGCGGCTCAGCGTCCGCACCGGCCGCGACCACGACGGTGACCGGTGGGCCTACACCAACCGCGACGAACTGGCCGCGCAACTGCATCGGATGGACCTCGGCCAGCACGTCCCCGCCGACTCGCGGGACTGGCGGCTCACCTCGAGCCCGTTCTGGTTCAAGTTCGTCAAGACCACCGACTTCACCGCCCGGGACCGGTTCGTCCTCAAAGGCATGTACGTCCCCGCCGACTACCTGCGACTCGCGATTGCTGATGAGTCGCTACGGACCGGCGCCCGCGGTGGGTTCGAGGTGACCTACGCCAACACCCGCTACCTGACCCGCGACGTCTTCGTCGAGCTCGTCAAGCGCGGCTTCGCCGGAACCACCAGATCCGCCAGCGAACACGTCATCACGCTCGCGGCGCAACGGGCCCAGACCAACGAGGTCATCGTCGCGATCAAGGCACCCGAACCCCAGTACGAGCCGTGGCCGTACGACGACCGGGACGACGACGTCTCCGCATTCTCGCCGTAGGTGTTGTCGGCCGCACGCGCACCGCGCGGATCGCCGGCACCGCCCACGATGGACAGGTGGTGCCCTGAAGTATCGACACTGCAGGCTTTTCCCCTGCTGGCCGACCGGGCGGCCAGCGAGCGGTGGCCGAACCGGTGACGGCGGCGTGTCTGTCCGTCACGCGCGCCGGTCTGTCCACCCGCTGCTGCAGGGGTCGACGCGGCCGTACCGTGAAGGTCGTGCCCGCCAGGTTGGCTCCAATGACGGTGATGACGATTCCTGCGCAGGCCACGGGTGGCGTGCCGCGTGTGGCGGTTGCTGGTGACGTCGACGTGTCCACGGCCCCGGCCTTGCGCGCCGCGCTGGAGCACGCGACGACGGGACATCCGGCCTCGATCGAGGTCGACGTCGCCGGGGTCACCCACTTCTCGTTGGCCGGATTGCGGGTGCTCGACGATGTGCGGCGCGGCTTCGGCGGCACGCTCGTGCTGCTCGACGCCGGCCGGCCGGTCCGCCGCATCCTCGAGGTGCTTGGCCTGCACGACCGGTTCAGTCGCAGCGGCGCGCGCCCGCGGTGACGGTCGAACAGCGGCCCGGAACGGTCCTGCATCTGGCCGACGCCGACTACCGGTACGGCGCGGGTCGGCTCGTGCTGCGCGTGGAACGCGTCGATGTTGAGGACCCAGTCACCGTCGATGGCGAGGTCTGGTACATGGTGCACGGTGTGCAGCTGGGCGGTCATGGCGCCGAACGCGGTGCACGCAGTGCGCTCGTTCGAGACCGCCTGCTGCCACCATCGTCCTGACGTCCGTCCGTCCGGGCGGAGGGTCGCGTATTCCTCGTCGTGGCGCGGTGGACAGCGAGATCGTTCGGACGCGCAGGCTGTCCTGCCAGCTGGCGTGGAGACGGTCCAGGGCGGCGAGCCGCTGCTCGCGAACGACCCTGCGGGCAGGGCGCAGTGGATGCGGATCTCCCGGCAGAGCACCAGGGCACAGTTGATCAGGAACGTGTCGATGATGCCGAGGGCGGTGACGCGGGCACGGATCGTCGCGGTGAGGGTCGGCCCGGCAGCCGCGGACGGCATGACGGCCGGAGGACGTAACGCGGCCTGCGCCGCGGACGATCCCGTACGGGGGTGCCGCCGCGGCGGCCGGCATCGTCGCGCGGCGAAACGTTGGAGACCGGCATCCACGGGGGAAGATGCCGGTCTCGAGAATCAGGATGCCAGGCGAGCCACGTGCGCGCTAGAGGGCTGGTGTCCGCGGACGGGTCGGTTGCCAGCCGCGTTGCCGCGATCGGCCGGGTCAAAGGCTGGGCGACGGTGGAGGCGCGACCAGCTCGACCTGGTCGGCGGGGTGCCGCTCGGTGGTGCCGCCCGCACCGGCCACCACGAGCACGGGCATTTCGGGGCGGCAGCGCAACGCCGCGGCCTCGAGCAGGGTCGGCATCCACGCCGTGACGCGGTCGCCCGGCGTCAGCGCGACCGTTGCCCGGTCGGGGGGTGCGCACACCATGGAGCGGTACCCGCGACGCTTGACGATGAGCAGTTCCCGGCTGAGCACCGCGAGCGCGTCGCGGAGGGTGTCCAGGCCGCAGCCGAGCAGGTGGCACAGGTCCTTCTCCGACGGCAGCTGTGTCCCCGGCGCGTACTTGCCGCTGAGGATCTTCTCCCGCAGCAGACCGGCGGCGGCCACGAACCCGATGGGAGTAGAACGAATGAAGTCCATGTGCCGACAATAGGGCCATGTGGCTATAATGTCGAGCTAGCTGCTTCGACTCTGCGCATCGACGCTCGCGGTCGGACTGGTGCCTGCTGCCGATGGCGGCCAGCGTCGCCGTCACCACCGCTGGTGCATCGCCCGCCGTGCTCGGCCGGCAGCAGCCCGGGCCGATCGCCGGCCTCGTCGCCCTGTACGCGTAGGTCGATCCGCGAGTTCCGCCGTGACCGGGCACGACGGTGCGCAGCGGGTGCGTCGGGATCAGGTCATCTCGTCGAGGACGCCGCCGAACGGACCGCCTCGAGGACGGCGCCCGGTGGACGGGTCGAGGCGGCGGTCGCAGTCACGGCGACCATCGCGCCCGCTCGCCCGCCCACCCGCCAGCCCGCCCAGTCGGGATCGGTGTTCACCGTGGCCGGGGTGTTCGGCCGAGACGTCACGGCCAGATGGTGTCAGCGAGCAGGTCCGGTCTGACTGGCCGGATCTGCAACGCGATCAGCGGCTGGACACGGGTGGGGTGGATGACGTCGAGCCACTCCACACCATGGTGGTAGCTCAGGCAGATCGGGATCTGCGGGAAGTAGCGCAGGGCGAACCCGGCGAAGTACGGGGTGTCGGGACCGGCGACGTCGCGGCCGTGCAGATGCACCTGGGCCAGGTCGATGCCACGTTCCTCGAAGTGGGCCAGCACGGCGTGCCCGGCCCGGAACAGCGGGCTGGTCGGCGCCCACCGCCGGTGCAGATGGTCCTGGGCGGCCGGATCGGCGACCGGCCTACCGGGCAGTTCGAAACGGTGCAGGGTGATCGTGCCCGCCGCGACGGCCGCACTGAGGCGTTCGCGGGCGGGGCGGGGCATCCACCGGTCCAGGCCCTCGAACTCGGGCAGCATCGCGTCGCGTGGGGCCCGGCCGGCGCCGGCGTCAACCTCGATGGCGTGCAGCCGGTCCACCGCGACCTCGAGGGTGTCACCGGCACGCCACAGCAGGGTCAGCGGGAAGTCGACCCGGTCGCGGGCCTCGAACAGGAACTGGCAGCTGCGGGAACCGCCGACCAGAGCCCGGCGGATGATCAGGTACGGGTCGGGCCCGTAGGACAGGCAGGTGGTGAAGTGGCGGATCCACCGCTCGTCGGTCCTGTCGATCTCCACTTCGATGTCCAGGTCGTGTGGTTCGGTGGCGCCGCGGGCGTAGGAGCCGAACACCGAGACCTCGGTGACGATGCACAACGGCCACTCGTCCCGCCCGGCATGCAGGGCGCCCAGCAGTTGCTCGGCCAATTGGGTAGCCCGCTGGCGTTTCATGACCGCCAGTCTGCCAGCCGCCGCCCACGTCGCGGTGGACACGATCGGCCGGACCAGGCATCGACCGATGACACGGTCGATGACATCGACCGGCGCTCCCCCGAACGGAGCGCCACTCCTGTCTCGGCAGCACACCGTACGGTGCACAGCTGCCGCGGGGCGGCGACGGGAACACACGCGCACCGCGGCAGAAGTACCGGCCGTGGAAACATCATCGGCGAGGCCGGGCCGTGATAATCACCGGGTAACTGCTGAGAGCACGACCGCGACGACGACGAGCCTGGTCCAGCGCTACGCCGACCTGGAGGTCCGGGCCGGTGGGATCTGCGCGTCGGTACGTGGGATGCGGTTCAACGCGCTGCTCGCCGACGCGCTGGTCCGCGACGGCGTGGACGCCGACGCCGATCGGCGCGGCCCGAACGGCGAGGTCGATGTGGCGTTCTTCCTGGACGGCACCTGGTACCTGATGGAAGCCAAGTGGTACACGGACCCGATCACCGTCGAGCCGCTGCGGCAGCTACGCGACATCCTCACGCAGCGACGGCCGGGCACGATCGGTATCCTCGCCTCGCGGTCCGGATTCGACGACAGCGCACGCCGGCGCGCCGCGGAGGTCCGCGACGTCGTCCTGTTCGACCGCCCGCACCTGGAGGCGCTGATCGGCGGCGTCGCCACCGGATCCGAACTCGTCACGGCGGCGAACCGGTCCGTTGCCGTGTACGGCCAGCCAGACGTGCCGTTGGCGGCGTTGCTACGTCCGCGGCGCCCCGTGAGATGTGCCAACTCGTTGTCGGCGCTGGTTCGTCACGCTGGTGTCAGCGGATGTGTCGCCAGGATGTCAGCCATGATCGCCGGTCAAGGCACGAGACCGGCGTCGCGGAACGAGTGGCCTCGCCTCAGAAGGCACGGAGTTCCGGCAGGGGTATCGCGGAACCGGCAGCATCGTTCCACCACCACGAATTGCCGTTGACCTTCACGCATGGGGCGCTGGTGGACGAGCCGCGGAGCTGCGCCGGATCTACGCCGGGCATCAGGATCTCCTGATGGCGGCCGTTGACCGGCAGGACCCACCCGTACCGACCCTCCTGGTCGGCGGCCTCGTTTCGGATTGGCTCGCCGACCGATGCGGTGTAGCCACGAACCTGGCCTTCGACCTCGGCTCGGGCCCGAACCTCGTCGACGAAGGCCTGCATGTTGGTCGTGGCCACCGCAACGTCCGCGCCGTCGACGGTCTGAGTGCCGGGAATGATCATCTGCACACCGTATGCGGGCGCTGCGGTCGCCGTTGCCGGTCTTTCGTCGGCGGATGTGGTCGGTGCCTGGGCGATGACAGTGATCCGCTCGTTGTAATCGACCGGTAGCTTCACCTGGAACTCGCGCTCCTGCCCGTACCGGCAGGTCCGGTCCAGCGCCCGCAGGTCTTCCCCGGCCTGGGCCGCGGACGCCTCGTCCGGGGTCTTCGGGACCGCCTGTCCACCGGCAGGGTCCGCTTCGGCGGCGTCCTCTGTTTTCACCCAAAACCAGGTGGCCTTGTTCCCGATGTTGCTCTGCCAGGGCACCCAGTCCCCGATCGCGGCACCGACGACCAGGTGGTCCAAGGTCTGGACCTTTCGAGCGACCCAGTGCACATTCCAGCCGGTGCACTTGCGCCCTATCTTCCGGTCCTCGCATACCGCGGTTTTCGTGCAGCGTTCCCGGGTGAAACGGCGAGCGCCACCGAGCACGGGCAGGTCGGCGCTGGTCAGGAACTGCTGCCAGTGCATCCGCTGCAGGCCGGCCCACGGTGCGACACCGATGTAGGGCGCAGCGAGATTCGTGGTGGCCCACATCGGGGTGAGCTGGTGCTCCCATGCCTTCTTCGAACGTTTCTGCACGTTCTGGCGGCTGGCGTAGGAGAGCTGGGCCTCGCACGCCAGGTCCCGGACGCCGCCGGTAATCCGTACGTCGGTCCGGCGTGACCCATCCGCAGCGCGGCTCTCCACATCCGCTTGCAAGCCGCCGTTCTCACCGGCGGTGGCGATGCGTTCCTTCAGGGCCTTGTGGGCGTCGCTCTCGCCCGCACCGTGGTCCTTGATCGTGGTGTTGTAGTGCACAGCGTGAAGCCGCCCGTCACGCCGGCGCAGATGCATCCACTCCGGGCAGTCGGGATCGCCGTAGTCCCGGCACTGAGGACACTGCAGGAGACCCCTGTCCGGGGTGGGGTAGACCTCGCCGAGCAGACCGGGCCGGTCGGGGTGTCCGAGATGGGGATCGGTCAGGTCGAGTTCGATCCGATACTTCGCGTGCCACACAGCGGTGTTTGCCACACATCGACGATAGCGGGACCCCCCGACAAAGGCTCCGGATGCGAGAGCAGGCCGGGACGTCGCCGGCGCTGGTCGGGTGGAGCACCCTAGATCAGGAACATCTGTTCGTGATCGGGGAAGTCGAAGGAGACGATCCGAACCGGTTCGATCTTGCCGGTGTCTATGAGCAGCTGGGCCTCGCGGGCGTTGCGGACGTAGATAGGTACCGTCGACGGTAGCCGGTACAGCGATGCCGGGCTCGGCCGGAGGATGCCGTAGAGCCGGTGGCGTAGGCGAGCTGCGATGCCGTACGCGGTGTCGGCGGTGGGCACATCAGGGGCGAACTCGAGCCGCGCCCCTTCCTTCTTCCACAGCGGTTCGGCTACGGCCTCTTGCAGCTGCTGGATCTGCTTGAGCGACAACTCGTCCCACCATCGCTGCGCGGCCTGTAGCTCCTGCTGTTCCTGGAGCAGCCGTTGCTGTTCCTTGAGCAGCCGTTCGCGTTCGGCGGCTGCGGCCTGTTCCTGCCGCTGGAGTTCCTCTGCTTCGCGTCGTTGCCTGGCCTGTTCGGCTTCGATCGCCCACTGCCGTTTCTGCTCCTCCAGGCGGACGCGCTCAGCCTCTGCCCTGATCTCGCGTTGGCGTTCCTCCTCCAAACGCTGGGCTTCGCGCTGCCGCGCTTCTTCTTCTTTGCGGAGCTGCTCGGCCTGTTGCTTCTTCTCTTCCTGCTCGCGTCTCCATGCTTCTTGGCGTTGGCGCATGGCATCGTGTCGGGCTTCCTCACCCACGCTGCGCTGCGTCGTCCAGATCAACTGGCGACGACCGTAGCCGTGTTCGGAGGGCAACCAGACCCGCCGGTAGCGCGGCAGCACCTGATGGGGAGCGGTCTGCTCGTGCAGCACCCACCGGATGAACCTGGTCAGGTCGAGGTCCTCGACGACGATCCAGACGCCGTTCTGGAAGTCGAACCGGGCAACGCCGTCCACGACCGCCCAGGAGTCTCCGCCGCGCGGGTCGCGCACCCTGATCGACGGGACCTTGCTCATCCACGGCACCACCGTCTCCGCCGGGCTGACCCAGCACACCTCGATGCCCTCGCCCCGGTAGCGCTCGGTGCGGTCCCGGATGTCGTCGTCGGTGATGGGCGACAGTTGCGCTTCCCACGCGATGCGCCGGATGCCGTCGTGTGCTGAGGCGAGCACGTCAGCGCGCCAGGTGCCGTCGTCGGCACGGACCTCCAGCTCGGCGTGCCAGCCGGCGTCGCGGACCCGGCTGGCCAGCTCGAGCTTGAGCAGGTGGTGTTCCAGAGACTCGTTGAGCCACGCGCAGTCGGCCGGGCGGCCGGGGTCGTGGGCGAAGTAGCGCAGCTTACGCGCAGACACCTTGGCGTGTACGCCGTACCCGCAGTCCGGGCAGCGCAGCGCGATCCTGGGCCGGACCTTGTGCACCATGGTCCAGCTCAGTCCGCATCCGAGGTCGAGCAGGGTCGCGTCAACGCGGCCGGCTTCGGGGTGGATCGCCGCGAACGCCACGTCAGCGGCCAGCCCGGCGGCGGACGGCCGGGCCGCTCATCGGGCGCGCCGTCCAGAGTGTGCGTCGTGGTCCGGTGGGGTGGCGCCACGCGACAGCGGACCAGCCTCAGCCAGCCCCAACAGCCGCCCCACGGCAGCGTCGCGCAGAGACCTCGGCTCACCGCCAACCACTGCCACCAGCCATCTCCCCTGATCGGCCTACGACCGCAATCAATCTAACGAAAGACCCACATCCGCTGACATGCCTGTGACACATCTGCTGACAACGACATAAGAGATCGCTGTCAACGACGTGCAACATCGCAGCTGAGACCTGCCGGCTCGTTGTCAGCGCTGACCCGTCACTCCGACGTGGCACCTCGCAGGTTCACCCCGGCGGCGGTGGCGGCCCCGGACGGCTTGGAAGCCACAGTCGTGGCGCACGGCACGGCCATCAGCCGTGTCGGCGTCGGCGGTGACCGGCTCCTCATCGCCGTCACCGACGGTGTGATGGACCTGGGCAACCGTCGCCGAAGCCGGTCACGGCGCCGGTTGGAGCAGACCGGCTGCGTCGGCGACCCGATGGTCACCGCGGACGGCGACCTGCTGATGGTCCGTGGTGGCGGGATCCTGCGCATCGCCGGTGACGAGGTCGTGGTGGCCGCCAGCGGGTTCGCCCGCGCTCCGCTGCTCGTCCCCGGCCCTGACGGGGTGCCGTGGCTGCTGGACCGTCGCGGCCGAACGCGGCCCATCGAACGCCGGAGTGCCACCGGGTCGCCGAGCACGGAGCACGCCGCCCTGGTCGAGCCCGGCGCCGGCCTCGGCGACGCCCGCCGGTGGCCGGCCGGTCTTCCCGCGGGCGCCTGTCAGGCCGCGTGCTGGCTGCGGGACCGCACGTTCTTCGTCCTCGGCGCCGGGCACAGCGCCGTCATCGACATCGACACCGGCTGGTACGAGTGGATCATCACGCCGATCGGCCAGCCTCATGGACTGGTCCGCCTGGACGAGCGGCGGGTCCTCGTTGTCGGCGCCGACCGGTATGTGCAGACCGTCGTCCTGAACACCGTCACCCATGCCGCGTCACCGCCCACGACGGTCAACCTCGCCGGTCCTGTCCGCGGCGCGACCCGGATCGGCGACGCGGTCTACGTGTTGGCGCGCGCACCGCTGGACCACGCCACGACCGTCTCGGTCGTTGCCCGTCTCGACCTGGGCCGTATCGGCGTCACCTGCTGACGTCCGGAAACCGGTCGTCACCAGACTCGGCGCGGGACGCCGCAGGGGTTTTCGCTAGGCTGGCGCCGGGGCCGTGTGCTGCGTCGTGGGCCCGGCGGGTTACCGCTGGCGCCAGGTGGGGCTGAGGGTGTCCAGGGCGTGGCCACGTTCGGTGGTGAGGGTGCCGTTGCGGAGTTTGGCGCGTTGTTGTTTGAGCCAGGCGCCGAGCCGGTACCCGTCGCTGGTCTGGTGGCTGTTGGGGACGTTGAGGTGGCCGTGGGTGTGGTGGTAGCGGCGGGCGGCGGCGAGGCCGAGGGCGAAGCGGTGGTCGCGGGCGTTCCAGATGATGCCGAGGGCTTCGAGGGCGGCGACGCGGTCGGCGGTGAGGGTGCCGCGTTTGTGCAGCATGCGTTGGGCGACGATGAACTGGCCGAGGCGGTAGCCGTCGGCTTCGGTGTGCTCGTCGGGGACCTGCAGGTGCCCGTGCCCGGCGTGGTAGGCGGTGGCGGCGGTGATCCCGCGCTGCCACATCGCCTCATACGGCGACCACTCGATGCCCAGGGCCTCCAGCGCGGCAGCCCGGGCAGTCGGGAGCCGCCCGCCGGTGTACTGCTTGCGTTGCCCACGGATCCACTGGCCGAGCGGGTACCCGTCGACGGTGACGTGGTCCGGCGGCACCCGCAGGTGCCCTTCGCGGCGGCGGTGGGCGGTGGCGTGGGCGAGCCCGACGTGCCAGCGGGCGTCGCGGGGGTCCCACTGCATGTGCAGGGAGTCCAGGGCGGCGATGCGGGCCCCGGTGAGCACGCCGCGGCGGCGGGCTTTGCGCTGGTGGTGCAGCCACCGGCCGAGTGGGTACCCGGTGTCGGTGACGTGCTCGACGAGGACGTCGAGGTGACCGTTGGCGGTGTGGAACGCGGTGGCCGCGCCGTACCCCTCCCACCAGGGTGAGGTGGTGGCGGTGATCAGCCGGATGGTGAGGTGCCGCAGGTATTCCTCGACGTCGTAGCTGTCGGGGACCCGGACCACGATCTTGTCCGGCAGGGTCCACCGGTCCGCCGGTCCGGACCGGCGTTGCTGGTCGAGGGCGGCGGCGAGGGTCTCGTCGTGGGCGCGCAAGGCCCGCACGACGTCCCAGACGGTGTCGTAGCCGGCCAGGTCGGCCTGCACGGTGGCGTCGGTGGCGTCGGTGGCGAGGACCGGGATGAGGATGGTCGCGGTCCCGCTACCGGCCCGGTTGCGGCGCAGCGCCCGCCCGACCGCCTGGACGATGTCGACGGGTGACGTCTTGGGGTGGGCGAACACGACGCTGTCGACGGCGGGGACGTCGATGCCTTCGCCGAGACAGCGGGCGTTGGACACCACGGTCCACCCATGCTGCGGTGGGTCTGCCAGGTCGGCCAGGACCGCGCGGCGGTAGGCGGTGTCGTGGCGGCCGTCGACGTGGTGGCACGTCAGCGGCGGCGCCGGGCGGGCGGTGGCGGGCAGGGCGTCCAGGGTGCCGGGCAGGGCGGCGATGAACGCGCGGGAGGTGGCGATGCGGGGGTGGTAGACGATGGCGCGGCGCAGGTCGAACTCGGTGGCGGCGCGGGCGAGGGCGGTGATGACCATCGCGGTGCGCAGCGGCCCGTCCCCGCCGCCGGCGTCGGTCGCGGTGGGCCGGCCGGGACCAGTGAGGGTGCGCAGCAGCGGCAGGAGTTCGGTGCGGGTGACCGCGACGATCGCGATGCGGTAGTCGTCGAGCCAACGGTCGGCGATGGCCTGCGCGAACGGGTAGCGGGCCAGGACTGGCCCGAACACCGTCGGGTCGTCCATGGACAGCACCGCCGTGTCGTCGCCGCCGGTGTCGCCGAGGCGTGGGGTGGCCGTCAGGTACAGCCGGCGCCGGGCTGGTAGGGCCGCGTCGTCGTGCAGCAGGGCGCAGTGTTTGCCGTCGCGGCCGGCGGTGTGGTGGGCCTCGTCCACGACCAGGATGTCGGCGATGACACCGGCGGCGCGCAACCCCAGTCCGAGCTGCCCGGCCGACAGGTGGGTGGTGACGATGAGTCGGCGGCCCGGTACGGGTCCGGCCAGCCAGGCGGCGATCTCGTCGGGGTCGGTGTCGTGACGGCGGGCAGGTCGGTGCTGATGACGGCCGGGTCGGTGACGCCGTCGTCGCCGCACACCGCGAGGGCGCCAGCGGCGAGGCCGTGCCACACGTGCAAGGTCTGCGCGACCAGCGCGACCGTCGGGCAGGCCACCACCGCGACCCCACCGGGCGGGCACACCCGGATCGCGACGTGCGCGGCGGCGACCGTCTTACCGGTCCCGCACGCGGCGATGATCTGACCCCGGCCACCGCCGGCCAACGCGGCAGCCGCCGCCTCGACAGCGGGCTCCTGCCATCCCCCAGCGTCCGGCAACCGGTCAGGTGCCAGCCCCATCCGTTCCTCCCATCTTCGCCACCCCGCCGGTTCGACGCGGGCACCGCCGAGTCGCAAGCCAGTCCGGTTCGCCCGGAAGTCGCGGCGTGCGAACGTGTCGCGACTCGTACCGGCCACATCCGCTGGCCTGCCGATCGCCGCATCGGTATCGATCGGCTTGCATGGAACCTCGACTGTCGGCCGGCGCCAAGTCCGGTGACCGGTCGGCGCCGGGGGCGGGATTCCTCCGCGGGTTTGCTGGTGCGAGCGGTGCACGCCGTCTGGTGACGCCCGCATTGGCGTCGGGGCTCCCGGTTCAGGCGGGGCCGTGACAGGTTGCGGTAACGCGACGGCAGGGGCGCCCGACGGGTCGTCGGGCGCCCCTAGGGTGGCCGTGGCTAGGCCTCGTCGGTGCCCATGGCGATCGCGCCGCTGATGTTGCGCAGGAGCTGCTGCTCGTCGGTGTGATCGGCGTGCAGCATCGCGTACAGCACGACGCGCTGGACGTGCTCGGGCACGTCGGCGGTGAGCCGGATCATCCAGGTCGGGTCGCCGTCGTCGTTGCGGCGGCTGAGCCGGACCTCGTGCCGGCGGTCGACGTCGATCGTGGCCAGCACGCCGCCGCCCTCGGGGTCGGCGTAGGTGCTGATGCCGTCGACGGCGTCACCGGCGGTGTAGCCGAGCTCGGTCAGCTCGGCGATGAGGGCGGTGAACGGGTCGTCCGCGGGTGGAGCGTTCTCGTCGAGTCGGGCAGCGATCACGGCTGATCCTTCCGTCGTGCCGGCGCGGAGCATGCGTCGGTCGCGACGAATGAAGCGGCCAGGCCCGCGCAGAACTCAAGTCGGCTGCCGTGCCACAGCGATGCCGGACCGACTGCTCGCCGATGACGGCTGGCGGGCGCGTTGCGCATGCTCCGCTGCGACGTGCCGCGCGGCGACGGCCCGGGTCGGAACTCGTCTGATCCCCGTGTCGGGAGCGGCGCCGGGTGAGCGGCACAGCCGGCGAGAGAACAGCCCGATGGCCGCAGCGGGGTGCCGGCGCGCGCGGGATGGACCCGGACAGCCACCGAACGGCCTCGGCGCTATACCCAGCGCCGCCGGGCATGTGGAAGGCTTGCCGGCGTGGGTCAGCCAACCTTGCCCCGGTGCGCGTGTTGTGGTTTCCGAACAGGATGCACCACCTGCCCGATCTGCTATTGGACCGATGATGGCCGCAGCGACGTGCACGACCTGGTTGCGGAAAGCCGCAACGGCGACCTGAGCCTCGCCGACGCTCGGCTCAACTTCAGCATCTACGGGGCCAGTACGCCCCGCTACAAAGACCTGGTCCGCGCCCCCCGCGCCGACGAACGACCTTAGGACCGCCAGCGCTGCCGTCCCGAACGGCGCCCGCGGAGGCGGGTCTGCCGCACCGCTCCACGGCCTGCCGTACGTCCACACCGACCGGGCGACCGGGCGGCTGGCGCGGCTGCTGGCTGGGTTACCAGGCGTCGTGTACGGCGATGATGCGCCGCCACGGGACCGTGACGGCGGGGCAGCCGGGCAGGTCATACGGCCGGTATGTCAGGGCGCCGGTGTCCGGGTCGACCGCCTCCGGGGAGACGACGAGTTCGACCCGGTCCAGCGCGTCTGGTTCGCCCGCGGCGACGACGAGGACGGCGGTGTAGTGGTGCAGCGCCTGGCACAGCTGTTGCAGGAGCTGCGCCGAGCCCGGCCCGCTGGTGCGGGGGTCCTCGGCGGGGATCCACCGCCACCGCTGCGGCAGGTGCCAGTGGTAGTCGCCGTGGTCGGTGGCCCAGTCGTGCAGGTCGGTCGCCGGCCCGGACCCGGCCCGCCAGGCGGCGACAGCGGGCAGCGGACCGGCCGGATCACCGGTGTTGTCCTCAGGCAGGTACCCGGCGGCGGAGCGCAGTAGTGCCCGCACCTCGCGGTCGTCGACCGGGGTGTCGGCGGGCAGGAGGGTGCCGGCTTCGGCGTGCAGGTGGTCGCTGCGGTGGGCGGCGGCGTGGCCGGCGGCGAACGCCGGTACCCGCAGGACGACCGCCCACGGCACGGTCTGCGCCGGCGGGATCGGGTTGCGGTAGCGGGTGGCGAGCACGGCGCTGGCCAGGACCGGGTACTGGGTGAGGTAGGCGACCTCACGGTCGGGTTCGTTGATGATCGGCCACCCTGCGACGAGCAGGAGTCGATCGCCGTCGCCGCTGTGCAGGTGACCGTCGTGCAGGGCGGCGGCCAGCCGGGTGCACCAGGCGTCGACGACGTGGCGGCGCACGAGCCGGTACTCGGCGGCGGCCCACGCCGCCGGTGAAGCATGTCCGGTCGCCGGGGTCAGCGCCTGGGTGGGCAGCAGCGACACGTCGCGGACCTCGGCGTTGCCGAGGCGGGTCTCGACGGCGGCGAGCATGCCGCAGTGTCCGGCGGTGAGGTCACCGTCGGCGGCGACCGCTTTCAGCCACGCGTCGAGGGCGTGGCGGGACAGTTCCGGTTCGTAGAGCATGCGGCGGGCGCCGCCCGCGATCGCTTCGATGATGTGGGCCTCGTCGAGGGTGGTGCGGTCGCGCAGCAGCAGGTCGCGGGCGCGGGCGGCCAGGACCCGCAGCCCGGGCGGGCCGGCGGCCTGCCGGGCCACCGCCACCGCGGCGTCGGCCCGCTGGCGCAGCCGGTCCCAGGCCGTGACGGCAGCGGCGCGATGCGCGGCGAAGCCCCGGGCGCCTTTGAGCCCGGCGAGCAGCTCCGGGAGGGGGTCGGGCGGGCCGAACGGGGTCTGCCGCGACCAGCGGGCCACGTCCAGCCACCCCATCGCGGGAGCCAGACGTTCGAGCTCGGCGACCCACTGCGCGGCGGCGACGATCCGGCCCGCCGTGACGTGCAGCGCCCCGGCCGGGCCGGGTATGTGCAGCTGATGTGCGCAGGAACTGCACAGGTCGTGTTCGCCCAGCACGCTGACCCGCTGCGCGGGCAGGTTGTGCGGGCGGTAGCCGAACACCCGGGTCACGTGGGTGCACCGATGGGTGTCGGTACCCGGGGCGTGCCATTTGCCCTTCGGGCTGACGCGAACCATGTCGAGGTGCATCGCAGCGAACGGTTCGACCGCAAGCCCGGCGGCGGTCACGGTCGCCTCGGTCAGCAGCGGCACGACCGGCGGATGGAACGCCGCCGCGATCCGCGCCGACCCGGTCGTGGTCAGGGCCATCGGGTCACCATAGCCCGCGACCGACGGTGCGCGGCGCACCGGCCGCGGCGCGGCCGGTGACGCCGTGCGCAACCGCTCGAACGTGCCGTCCGCCCGGGCGGGTCCCACGGTGCGCGGTACCCGCCCGAGCGGGACCGTGGCTACCCGGCCGCCGCAGCGAGATCCTGATCAGCGACGGGCACGAGCGTGACGTGATGGCGTGCCGCGTCGAGGTTGCCACGCGCCTCGACGAGTGCGGCCTGCGCGTCGGCGACGCGTGCGCCCGCGGAGGGCCAGAAGTCCCCGACGTAGGGCGCGACCTGGTGGGCGAGTTCGGCCAGCGCCGCCGTGGTGTCGACGATGACCGCCACCGCGAGGGCGGGCGGGTAGAACCCGTTGACGGCGACGGTGCGGCAGGTGTGGCGGGCGACGTCCCGCAGGTGCCGCAACGCGGCGGGCACCACCTCGGCGTCATCGGGATCGCAGACGGCCGGGACGCTCAGGACGCACCCGTCAGGGCGAGCTGGGTCTGGTCCGTCGTCGGCTGGTACAGCGTCGGTCATGGTGACTCCTTCGACGTCGATGCCGGCGCGGTTCGACCGCCCGGCGGTCCGGTTGACGGCCACAGCCACGCGTGCCTTGCCGGATCGATCAAGTCGGGATCCATCGGCGGTGGACCGTCGTGCCAGGCCCGGTGCTGCGGCGACACGCGACAGGTGTCACCCCGGGACAGCGCGGAGGTTCACCACGGTCGTCGGGCTGCCCTGAGCTGCCCGGGAGACATCGACGGCAATGACCGAAGAGGAGCGGGGTAACCTCCGTTGCGGCCGTCCAGTACTGGCAGGCCCCTCATGCAGGCTGCTACCTGCCGGACGACGCGGGAGAACATGCATGGCATCGGTAGGGCCCGCGGAGCCGTTGCAGGATCCGGTCAACCGATTCGCCAGGGCGCTCACCGTCCCTCGGCGTCTCCTGGCTCTGCACCCACGCAGGCGCGGGAACGCTGGGGACGCAGCCGCGCTGGCGCCGGCCATCGCGCTGGGCGTCATTGCTGCGTTCGAGGGGTTCGTGGAGGAGTTCGTCGCCGTCGGGGCCATGATCCGAGGCTTAGGTTTCGCGCAGGTCGCGAAGGCGATCGGGAACCTGAACAATCCCGATGTCGCTACCTTCGAGAAGCTGGTCGTCAGCCAACTCGGAGTACCAGAGCACGGCATCGGATCGGGATTCTCCGTGGACTACTGGCAGCCGCCCAGGCCCGGTGTCACATGGTGGCGAACCGCATCCCTCGACTGGACAGCCGCGAAACAGGACGCCGAGGCGTGGATGCAGGTTCGGCACCTGCTGACGCACGGTCTCACCAGCGGGTGGCGAGCAGAGCACTGGCCGGGGCCGCTGAGACAAGCCGCTCGGCCGGCAAGCTCCGTACTACGCGAGACCCTGACAGGCCGGCACACGTTGGTGATCCACGGGGCCATCACTTGCGCGAGGATCTACGTTGAGACGAGTCGCCACCTGGCCGCGTTGACCGCCCAACACTTCGGGCGTGTCGTTGACGTCGACGTCCTTCCGGTCTTTCCGTTGTACAAGGAGCAGGCGTACGAACAGACTCCGCCGCCTGCCCCTTCCGGGATGGATGACGTGGCGGAAGAGCTTCCTGAAGAAGGTGAGGACGCGCCTGCGCCCGAGGCCCCTGCCGCCGTACTCTGAGCCGGGCAACGAACCCGACTCCTGACGGAACCCGCCCCCGCACCGGCACGTGGCCGCATGCGCGGATTGCTGAGGCGGGCGGTTCTCGCGTGAACAATTGTCGCCGCGGAAGGTGACAGATAGCTCGGTCCGTCCTATGTCACGCGGAGGTAGGCGACACCGAGCTTGGCGGAATCCCTTGGGCTGTTCGGGACAGCTGGCGAACCACGAGGCCGGCGGGCTATTTTCCGATCAGCCGGCGTGCCGCAGCAGCGTACGGACGCGTTCGTGGTGGACGGCAAGGGCTGCGAGCCGTTCGGTGCGGACGGGCCCGTACGGCAGTGCCCGGTGCATCCGGATCTCTCGGCAGCTCAACAGCAGGGCGTTGACCGCGAAGACGGCGCTGGTCCCGGCCGCGTTGACGCGGCCGATGATGGCGTGAGCCAGGACAGGGCTTGCGTGAGCTGCGCTGGTGTACAGCACAGCCAGGTCATAGCCGGGCAGGTACCGGCCGGTGTGTTCCCAGTCGACGAGCGCGCAGGCGTCGACGTCCAGGAGGAGGTTGGCCGGCAGCGGGTCGCCGTGTGCGGGCGCCAGCTCGCCGCCGGTGGCGGCGAGCAGCCGTTCGAGGATGGTGCGGTCGTCGCGGTCGAGCAGCTCGGCGTCGTATTCGGCGGCGGCGCGGGCCGGGTAGTCGATCAGGGTCGGCAGTTCGGGCTCCGGCTGCCAGTGCCGTACGCGCTCGAGGGTGTCGAGCAGCCGTTGGATGTGGTCGGCGGGTGGGTCGGTGGTGAGGTGCCGGTGATCGGCGAGCCGTTCGCCGGGCAGGTGGCTGAGGATGGTGAGCCGGTCGTCGTGCCAGATCAGCCTGGGTGCGCGCACCGGCGGCGGAGAGTTGGTGAAGCGGCGGTAGATCTGCAGTTCGTGTTCGCGGCGGGCGATCCAGTAGGGCTCGGCGGTGGTGAGCAGCTTCGCGACGACCGGCAGCCCATCTCGGGTGCCGAGGGCCACGATCGCCTTGTCGGTGTGGTGCACGATCCGGGTGCAGTGCACGCCGGCGGCTGCGGTCCGCTCGTCCAGGTCGGCGCGGTCTGCGGCGACGGTGTCAACAGGTGTCACGACGATCCGGTTCGCCGAGTCCGGTGAGGCAGTCGCGGCCGGTGCTGTCGAACCAGTCCAGGCCCGGGTCGTTGACGGTGACCCAGGTGCACCACGGCCGCCACGGATAGACCCGGCCGACCGCGTAAGAACGCCACCACTGCTCGGTGCGTTTGCCGTCCAGCCCGGCGAGGACCGCGTCTTGCGCCGCCAGACGCCTGGCCGCGGTCGCTGCGGCGACCTCCACCCGGACCACTCCAGGACGAACCGACCGGATCCGGTGGTACCGCACGCCAGCTGCGGTCAGCGTGTCACGGACCGACGCGACCGTCACCCGCTGCAAGTCTCGTGGATGGACTGTCTGGTGCCGACGGTGCGCCATGCTTGCCTCCGAAACCGCCGGCATCCTGGACCGCCGACGGTATGGACGTTGGTCTGTTCAGGGTACGGCGGGCCGGTGCGTGGCGGCCCGGCCCGGCCCGGCCCGGGTGATGGTCATGCCGGGAGCAGCGCCGCGATGACCGCGCCGGCGGCGAGGAACGGTCCGAAGGGCAGGTGATGGTCGCGGTCACCGTCGCGGCGGATGTGCCGCCAGTGGCGGATCGCGAACGGCAGGTCGAGCAGGTAGGGCAGGGCGGCGGCGGCCAGGGCGGTGTCCCAGCCGGTGGCGGCGGTGAGACCACCGATGAGCGCGGTGAGCCGGACGTCGCCCATGCCGATCCCGGCGGGGGTGAGCAGGGCGACGGTGAGGTAGCCGCCGCCGAACAGGGCCGCGCCGGCGAGCCCGGCCAGGAGCGTCCACGGCCGGCCGGCGGTGACGGCTGCCGCCACCTGCAGGGCGGTGATGATCGCGGCGGTGGCCGTGATGACGGGTGTGGGCAGCCGCCGTACGGCCAGGTCGGTCAGCGTGAGCAGGATCCCGGCCTGCAGGAACACGAGCCATGCGGTCATGGACAGCACCGCCGGGACTGATGCGGCGGGCAGGTGCCGGCATAGTGCTGCGGCGCCCAGACCGCCGACGGCAGCGCAGAGCCATCGGTGCAGGCCGCGCCGGGCGGCAGCCGGTTCGCCGGGCCGCGTCAACCGGTCCGCGACAGCCGGAAGGTGCGCGGCGGTGACCGCGCTCAGCATGACGATCCCGACCGCAACAGTGTTCATCGGCTGGCCGTGGCCGGGCCAGTGAGACTGGCCGCGGGATGGGGCGGGACACGCGGCTGGGCGAGGCCACAGACGGTGGCCTCGCCCAGTGGACGCTGATGGTCTCTGGTGTGAATGACCGCAGGACGGCCAGAGCACGCTCCAGGACCCGGCCCGGGGAACTGCCGCACGGCATTGCCACATGGGCAAGAGGCGAGTAACGGAAACAGCTGAACGTCCCGGACCGCCCTACCGGAGGTTGCCCTCCATTCGGGTATGGACCCGACCGTAGCGTCGCCTCGCCCGGCGGGGCAAGTCGTTGCCGCACCGACCCGGCGGCGCGTGCCCGTACAGTGCACCGGCTTGGGCGTTCTCGTCCCGGCAGTGCCGGGATGCGCACGGCGGGAGCACCGGGTGCTGCCGTCGCTGAACATGGTCCGCGGACCGCTACCGGTCATTGGCCGAGGTCGTCGCTCTGGGGCCAGTACCGGCGGACGGTGCGTTCGGAGCGCCCGATCCGGACGGCGATGTCGCGGGGATGCGGGTCGGGCAGTCGGTGGTACCAGTACGCGACCGCGGCGACGGTTTCCTGCGGCACGGTGTCCTCGTCTCCGTCGTCGCCATCGTCTCCATCGTCTCCGTCGCCGCCGTCTCCGCTGTCGTCCTGGTCGTCGTGGCTTTCGTTGCGGGGGTCTGGAGGGGTGCGTTGCTCCGCGTCGGGACGTGAACCGTCGTCGGATGCGGCGTCGCCGTCCCGGCGGACGGTGCCGGTTCGCGGTTCGGGCCGCTCCTCGCCCGGTTGCTGCGCCAGGCCGCCGTGGATCGGCGTCCTGGGGGACGGCCCGGCCACTGGTGCTGTGGGTGCGGGTGGCGCAGTGTCGTCGAGCGGGACATCGGCCGCGACGACGGTCCCATCGGTGTCGAGTGCACTGGGGACGGGCGGTTGGTCGTGCGACTGCCGGTCGTCGCGGTGGTGCACCGCAGGCGCAGCCACCGGTGACATCGGCGTCGGCGGCGTCGCCTTTCCTGTCACGGACGGCCGCTCGTCGTGTCCTTCTCCCGGTGTCCTGTGGTCGGCGGTGACGGCTGACGGCGGGCCGCCCGGTGGCCGGTCGGGGCTGCCGGCGGGAGCGTCGGTCTGTGGTGCTGGTGGCGGCGCGCTGACGGTACGGGCGGAGGGGGTGTGCTGGTCTGCGTGGTGGGGTGTCGGGACGGTTAGCCGGGCGGGGGCGAGGTCGTGGGCGATGAGGGCGGTGAGGCCGTCGTAGTCGGCGCCGTCGGCGAGGCGTCCGGCGATGATGTCGAGGTCGAAGACGGCGACGGCGATGTCGGCGGTGGTCGGGTCGACCGCGGCGCGGATCTTGCGGTGCAGGACGGCGGCGATCGCCGCTTGGCGTCGTTCGGTGCGGATCTCGTTGCGGGCGGCGGTGAGCGACGCGTACAGCCCGAGGTCCGGGTCGGTCTTGGCGAGGGACCTGGCGCGGCGGGTCAGCCACGGGTGCCGGAGCCAGTGCCCGATGAGCTCGTAGGCGGGGGTGGTCGGGGGCAGGTCGCCGAGGGCGCGGAGCCGGTCGCGGCGGGAGTTCTCAGCGTGGGTGACATAGACGAGGTAGCCCAGCGCGGACATCCCGGCGAAGAACCCGCCGAGGAGATGATCCTGGTGGGCGAGCCAGTTGAACGCGACGGCACCGGCGGCGATCGCGGCTGACAGGATGCGGGAGCCGATGGCGTGCTCGCCGAGCCTGCGGCGCACGTCGGCGTTGGCGAGGACGACGACGCCGCCGAGTTCGAGGGCGCCGACGGCCGGGACCGCCCACAGCAGCGGGATGTGCAGGGCGGTGACGGCGCCGCTGACCTGCCCGGCGAGCGCGACGAGGAGCACGACGAGGTAGAAGCCGCGCCGCAGGTACCCGGCGTGGCGTACCGCCCGCTCCAGCTCGGTGTCGGCTACCGCCCTGGTCGCGGCGGTTGGTGTCATCGAGGCCGGCGCGGGTCGGACGGTGGGGTCGGCCGCTGCTGGTCGCTGCGCTGTGGCGCCGTTCGGGACGGGTGCGAGCGGTCCGGTGAGGGTGTTGGCGCCGTTGACCGCGCGGCGGGTGTCGGCGAGGGATGCGCTCATCAGGCTGCGGCGTCTTCGTCGGGGCGGGCGGCGGGGCGGGCGGCGGGGCGGGGTGCGGGGCGGGGTGCGGTCCGCCGCTGCGGTGTCTGCAGCTCGGCGACGAGGTGTTCGGCCAGAGCGGTGGTCTCCTCGGTGGGTTCGGTGTCGATGTCGGCGAGGTGGCGGGTCAGGGTGCGGCGCAGGGCTCGGATGGCGTCGATGTCGCCGAGCGCGGCGTGGGCGCGGAACGCGGCCACGTACAGCGCCTCGGTGTATGGGCTGTGCTCCAGCGCGGCGGCGAGGATCGGCAGGCTCTCGGCGGGTTCGTCGGTGAGGGCGTCGGCGAGGGCCAGGACGGCGTCGAGGACCTGTTGGCGGACGGCTTCCCGGTACGGTTCGATCCACTCGTAGTCGGTGCCGGCGGCGAGGTCACCGCGGTAGAGGCCGACCGCATGCCGCCAGGCGGCGATCCGCACTGCCGGGTCGGTGCTCTGTTCGGCGTCGCGCAGTGCCTGCTGCATGCGCCACAGGTCGAGGTCCAGCACGTCGCGGTTGAGCTGGTACCGGTCGCCGCTGCGCGGGACGTACTCGGTCGGGCCGCCGGTGCGGCGCAGCACGTCCCGTAGCGCTGACACGTAGGTGTGCAGCCGGTGGGGTGCCTTCTTCGCGGGGGCCTCGGGCAGCAGGTCGTCGGTGATCGGTTCGTAGTGCACCGGTCCGTCGTGCACGGCGAGGTAGACCAGCAGCTCGACCGACTTGGCGCGGGCGGCGCCCTTACTCATGTCCATGTCGACGATCCGCGGCGGCCCGAGCACCAGGACCCGCACCCCCGCATCCATCGCCGGCACCGCCTCGCCACCGGCCGGTGCCGGATCGGGTACCGCCTCGTCGGGCCCGTCGGGTTCCCTGTCGGCGGGCGAACCGGAGAGTGGTGTGTCCGCCGGCTCGGCGCCGGCCGATGCCGGTACGTCCTGGTCGGTGCTCGTCTCCAGCGTGTGGTGTGGTCCTTCGGCAGACGCTGGCGGTTCCTCCGGTTCGCCGACCCGATCGGTGTTGGGGTGCGTTGCCGCCTGCTCGGTCTCGACGACCGGGATGGCGGTCGGGATGTCGGTCGGGATGTCGGTCGGGATGCCGGTCGGGATGCCGGTCGGGATGTCGGTCGGGCGCGGACCGGCAGTACCGGTGCCGGTGTGCTCGACGATTAGGACCGCAACGGGTGCGGCGTCGTCCTGGCTTGTGGTGCCGGTGGGGACGGGTTCGGACCGGGTCGGCCCGGCGGGGGTGGTCGGGCCGGGACGCTCGGCCGGGGCTGGGGTCGGGGCGCGGCCGGTGTGCGATTCGGCGAGCAGCGTGACCAGGTCGGCGGTTTCGGCCGGGGTGAGCACGGCGAGACGGCCGACGTCGGCGGGGTGCCCGCCGTGGCGGGCCTGTTCACCGGCGGCGGGGCTTGTCGTGCCGTCGGCGGCCACGACGACGGTGTCGCCGTCCGGCCACGCGCCGAGCACGACGGCGTGGATGTCGAGGCGCTGGCCTTGGGCGAGCAGCGCCGCGACGCGGGCCCGTTCGTGCCCGGCGGCGGCGTCGGCGATGAGCAGGATCGGTTCGACCGGCTCCTCAAGGGGATCGGCGGCGCGCAGTTGGGTGATGCTGTCGACCTCGTGCCGGTAGACCAGCCGGGTGCGGTGCAGGGTCTGTGCCTCGAGCAGTTCCAGGGCCTCGTCGAGGCCGCCGGTGATCGTCAGCCGCGGCGTGCCGGGCAGGTCGACGGCGGCGGCGCCGAGCAGGGTCGCCGCCGTCGCGGAGGGCATCACGACGTGGGTGCGCGCCTGCGGGTCTTCGGCGCCGGCGGCGAGGGCGGCGGCGAGGAACCCCCGGGCCGCGTCCTCGGCTCGGGGCCCGGTGAGGCCGAGACCCGCCGGCGGCCACACCGCGATGATCGGGTTGGTCAGCGCCGGCACGACCGGCACCGGCAGTTCATCCGCCGGTCCGTCGTCCTCGGCGTCCTGCTCACCGGTGCGGTCCTCGTCGCCTGCATCGGCCCGCCCGTCGTCCTCGGTGTCGTCGGTATCCGGGTCGTCGGCATCGTCGTCGGCATCGATGAAGCTGTCGCCGTCGTCGTGGAAGGGCAGGCTGTCGGTGTCGTCGGGCACCTGGTCGTCGAGGAGCGAGCCGAGGACGTTGTCGCGGTCCGGGACCGGTCGTCGCAGACCGTGGCGCAGGCGGGAGATCATCGGCGGCATCGGGGCGAGGTCGGGGTCGTCGAGGCGCAGCTGCGCGGACGGCGGTCTGGGCGTGTAGCGGCGGCGTCGGTGTGCCCAGATGAGCGTGACCGCGGCGATGACGGCCAGGGCCAGCCCGAGATCGACCCAGCTGCCGGACAGCAGCGACACCCCGCCGTGCTCGTTCGTCGAGCTCGAATCGTCGGTCGTATCGCCGGCGGTGGCGTCCAATGCCGGTCCGGACGAGGCCGGACTTGCACTGCTCGCCGTGTCACCCGTGCTCGCGGCGACCGGCGGCTCCACGACGCCGTCATCCGGCGCACTCGATGCCGGCTGGCTCGTGCCGGGCGCGGCAGTCGAAGGTGCGGTGGTCGCAGGTGCGGTGGTCGCAGGTGCGGTGGTCGCAGGTGCGGTGGTCGCAGGTGCGGTGGTCGACGGCGGATTCTGGCCTGGGCCCTGGGTGTGGCTCGGGTCGTCGTCGCTGTTGCCGGGGTCGGCTTGGGCGGGTGGGGCGGCAGGTTGGGCGCCTGCCGGTGGGGTGGCGTCAGCGGGCAGGATGAGGACCCAGGTGGGTTCGATGTGGTCGCCGCCGTGCATGCGGCCGGTCGAGTCGTAGCGGTCGGCGTTGAGCTGGTAGATCTCCGTCCACCTGTGCGGGTCGCCGAGCCACGTCTCGGCGATCTCCCAGAGGGTGTCGCCGCGTTGCACGGTGACGGTGTACTGCTGACCTGCGGTGCTGACGGTGAGCGGGCCGGTGTACGCGACGGCGGCGAAGCGGGGCAGGTCCGTCAACGGGCCGCCGACCGGCGCGGTGACCGCACCGATGTCAGTCACCGCACCGGCAGTGCCCGTTGCGCCGGCTGTGCTCGTGGTGGTGACGGTGAGCCAGGGCAGGTCGGTGGCTGGGGCGGCGGTGAGCGTGGCCGGCGCGGCGGTGGTGGCGTGGCTGACGGCGGGGGCGGGGGCGGCGATGACCGCGACAGACGCTGCGGCGGGGGCGGCGGAGAGCCCGGCGATGAGCAGCGCGGCGAGGGCCTGCATCGGGGAGATGACCCGGATGGTGCGGGCGGGCCGGCCGCGGCGGGCGGCGACGAGCTCGCCGAGGAGGCTGTAGCAGAACGCGGCCCAGACCAGCCACAGCGCGATGGTGAGGAGGTTGACGACGGCGGTGTCGGGGAAGCCGCCGGTGAGGATGGCGGACCAGCCGGCCCAGTCGGTGGGCAGGCTCCGCGGCAGCGGCCAGCCGGCGAAGGTGACCAGGGCGGTCGGTAGCCCGCCGAGCAGCGCGAGGAGGGTCAGCGCGCTGGTTGCGCGGACGATGGTCCGGCCGAGCCGGTGCATGAGCATCACGGTCGCTCCAAGTCAGGCTGGTGGCCCGGTGGTGGGGGTGGCCTGTGCGGTCGAGGTGACGGTGACGGTGTCGAACCCGAACGCGGCGAGCATCGGGGTGGCCTGCCGGCTGGTCGCGGTCACGCTGATCCGGGCGGCGGTGACCTCGACGGTGCCGGTCGCGCCGGCCGCGGCGAGGAACTGTTTCGCGGCCTGGGCGGCCTTGGCCGGGTCGAGGCGGAGCTCGCCGGTGGCGCGGTAGGTGGCGGTGTCGATCTGCTGGGCGCCGGCCCGGGCAGCGGACTGGGCCAGGTCGTATCCGGTGCTGCGGGCCGCGAACAGCGCACCGCCGCCGAGGAGCGCGGCGACGAACAAGACCACGACCATGCCGATGAACAGCATCGTGACGCTGATCGCTCCGGCGTCCTCAGGCCGCGTGGCCGAGGTCCGCGATGCCGGCGGACGCAGCCGTACAGCTGCGGCGGTGAACGCCCGGCGGTCGTTCATCGCAGCACCGCGACCGCGACGAGGACCATGCCGGTGGCCAGCGCGGCCACGATCAGCAGACTGATCACCAGTGCCGATCGGGGCACGTCCGGACGTGCGTTGGCGAGTGCGTTGGTGAAGTCGAAGTAGGCACGCTGCTCCTCGACCGGCAGGGACAGGAAGTCTCGGGCGTCTTCACCGAGCACCGGATCGTCGAGGTCCGCGGCGAACAGGGCGACGAACTCCGCGAACGCTGCCGCGTCGTCGTCTGCCGGCTCGCCGCCCGCCGGGCCGGCATCTGCCGGCTGGGGGTGGGTGTTCATCGGCTCCTCCGTTCGCGGTGGGCGGTGGCAGGTCGGCCACCGATGACGTTGCCACAGCTCGTTCGTGGGCATTGATGGCTGCCGGGCAGGCCGGCGGTCGTGGTCGAGACGGTGACCAGGTCGGGCGGGCCGATGCGTGGGGTAGCGGCACGGTCATCGACGAGCCGTCCGCCCTGGTCGGCGTCGCCAGGCTCGGCACGGCGACGGGTGCTGTACCCCGAGTCCCTCGCTGGGTTCACCACGGCGCACGCGCTCGCAGGTTCGGGCCGGCCGGTGTCTGCAGGGCCTGCCGGGTCGGCGGGTTCATGGCGGCGGCTGCGTCGCTGCGGTAGCGGTCGAGCGGGCTGGTGGAGGTGGCGGTCACGGTCAGCTGGCCGGGCAGTCCGACACCGGTGAGACGTTGGGTGGTGACGGTGCAGCCGATGGTGACGGTGAACTGGCCGCCGCGGCGGAACTGGCTGGTGTCGGCGGTGACGGTGACGGCCGTGCAGTGCCCGGCGAGGTTGACGGTGGCGGCGTCGCGGGCGGCGGCGGTCGCGGCGGAGGGGGTGCGGGCGATGGAGCCGGCGCGGGCGGCGGCGGTGGCGGCGGCGTGTACGTCGAGGTTGGAGCGGGAGACGTTGATCGCGCCGATGACGAGGAACAGCAGCAGCACGACCAGCGGCACGGACAGGGCGAGTTCGACCGAGATCGACCCGCGGTCGCCGGTGGCCTGCCAGCGCCGGCCGCGGGTGGCGGCCGGCCCGGCCGCCACCGCGGTCGACGTCGAGGGTGTGCCCGCGTTCGGGGTTTGGGTCGGTGTGCTGCTCATGTGGTGTACCGCTCGGTGGGCAGTTGCACGGTGACGACGATCGGGACGGGCACGCCTCGGGCATGGCCGGTGATCCGCACGGTGGTGGTCTGGGCGGTGCGGGTGACAGTGACGGTGCGGTCGGCGATGAAGTCGCCGCCGAGGCCGGCGAGGAGGTCTTCGGCGTCGGTCTGGCCTGCCGCGGCGGTGCCGCCGACCACGCGGGTGGTCTGGGCCGCGTGGTCGGCGGCGGCGTGCGCGGCGAGGTATCCCATACCCCACATGAACACCTGCGTGAGGACGACCACGATGAACACCAGCAGCGGCACGGCGAGGGCGAACTCCACGGTGACCGCGCCGCGGTCGTTGTGGCGTCGGTGCGTCCGGCGTCGAGGCCGCGGGCCGGTGCCCGGGCCGCTCGGACGGGCCGGGCGGCCTGGGCGGTCCAGGTGGTCGGGGCGGGTGCGGGTGGGCATGGGATGGTGCCTCACCCGAAGAACCAGGCGGCGACGATGGCGTCGATGCCGTTCTGGTAGGCGATGAACAGGCCCATGATGACGGCGGCGGCCAGCCCGATGCCGATGGCGTACTCGGTGGCGTGGCTGCCCCGATCTGGGTTGGCCCGCAGTTCCGCGGCGCGGTCTCGCACCGCGGTGGCAGTCAGGCCGGGTCGGATGGTGCGTGCTGACATGTGCGTGGCTCCTTGCTCGGTGTGCGTGGCTGCCCGGGGACGTCGGCCCGGTCGACGGGCCGTCCGGAAGGTTGTGGACACGGCTGTGGATGACGCTGTGGACAGTGCTCGATGTGCCTGGTGAAGGCTGTGGATAGACCCTTACGCTGCCGTGGTTCACAGCAGCCGGATCAGTTGAACGCCGATGAAGATCTCGAAGACCACACTGATCGCGATCATGACCATCAAGGTGCGCTCTACGCCCATGTTGTGCAGCCCTCCGACGTCGGGTGCGGACCGTGGTAAGTGGTGTGGGGAACTTCAGTTACTGGCCTCCGATCACCGCGACCGCGGGATAGATGAGGAAGAGCAGGAAGACGAACGTCAGTGCCATGAGCGGGATGCTCATGCGTTCGGTCGCGGACTCGGCGTGGGCTTCCAGTTCGGCGGTGAGCCGTTCGGTGAGCGCCTCGCCGCGTTGCAGCAGGGCGTCGCGGATGCGGGTGCCTTCCCCGGCGGCGAGTTGCAGGGTCCCGGCGAGTTGTTCGAGCTGGATGACGCCGGTCGTCTCGCCGAGCTCACGCAGCGGCTCCCACAGCGGGCGCCGTTCGACGCGGGCGGTGGTGAGGGCGTCGCGGATGCGGCGGGCGGCCCACCCTTCGGCGATGCTGGACGCGTCGGTGAGGGCCTGCTCGATGCCGGCGCCGGCGGCGAGGGCGGGTGGCACGACGTCGAGGAGCGCGGCGAGCGTGTGCCGCATCAGCAGCCGCCGCTGCTCGGCTTCCTCCCGGATCGACAGTTCGGACACGGCGAACGCGCCGGCGCCGAGCAGCAGGCCGAGCCACAGCGGGATGGTGAACCCGATGTGGGCGCCGAGGGCGTTGAGCGCGGCGACGGTCGCCGGTGGGGCGAGCAGCCCGAGGGCGGCGAGGCCGACCTGCCCGGCCAGGTAGATGGTCGGGTCCCGCTCGAGGATGGCGAGGTCCTTACGGGCCTGCGGGCGGGGCAGCCCGAGCTGGGCCAGCGGCGCGGCCACGCCGTGCAGCAGCCTGGCGCGGCCGATCGGCGGAGCCGGTGGCGGCTGTCGCAGCGTCGCGATCGCGGTGGCCAGGGACGGCCGGCCCGGGATCAGCGCCCACACGAGGACCGCGAGGCCGAGACCGGTCCCAGCGCCGGCCAGGATGAGCCCGTTCACGGTGTCACCTCCGGTGCGGTGCCGGTCAGGATGCGTGGCAGGTCCGGGACACGGCCGGTGCGCACCATCCACGCGAGGGCGGCGGCGAACAGCATGCCGAGGACGGCCAGGGCGAGCTGCCCGGCGGCGGTGCCGTAGGGGGCGAGGAACGCCGACGCGAAGATCATGAGTAGGACGACGGTGATCAGGACGACGGC
>NZ_JBFAZW010000106.1:0-38341 GCF_040682015.1 Dactylosporangium sp. NPDC051485 | reverse complement strand
GGCCGCGCCCGCCGCCGCGCCGGCGAGCAGCGCGAGCACGATGCCGGCCACGCCCAGTCCGATGCCCCATCCGTCCCGCCCGGCGGGCGCGGCCACCGGGGCGGGGGCGGGCGCGGCCACGACGATGCTGGGGGCCGGGTGCTCGGCCTGCGCGCCGCCCTCGGCCTGCTGGACCCAGTCGACGTCCGTGCCGTCGGAGTAGTGCTGGATCGCCGGCAGGTACAGCGTGCCCCCGCGCGGCAGCGGCCCCACGGCGAGCGCGAAGGTGCCGAACTGGCCGGGCCCGATGCCGTCCCCGGTCGCGGTCCACTCCACCTTCGTGACGGCCGACGTGACGGTGCCGCCGTCGTCGTCCGTCACCGGCTTCGGCAGCGGCGTGCGGAACGTCTTGACCGTCCAGCCGGCGGTTGCCTGGGTCAGCACCGACGTGAACGGGGTGTCCGCGGGCAGTTGGACCGTGAGGCCGGTCGTGCTGGCGGTGTCGGACTCGGTCGGCACCTTGAACGTGAGGGTCGCCCAGGAGGCGGGCAGCGTCGAGGACGCGGAGACCGTGACGTGGGCACCGGCCGGCGACACGAGCCCGAAGGTCAGGACGAGGACGGTGGACACGACAAGCGCGAATCTGGACATCGATCGTTTCCTCGGCAGCGGTCAGCGGGCGGACTCGAGCTCGTCGGGCGGGGTCGTCGCCTCTTCGTCCAGCAGCCCGAGGATGCGCTCGCGGAGCGCGACGAACGCGCCGGCGGACTGGTCCCGGGGGCGGTCGAGGCCGACCTCGATCACCTGCCGGACCCGGGCCGGGCGCGGCGAGAAGACGACGACCCGGTCGGCGAGGAACAGCGCCTCGCTCACGTCGTGGGTGATCAGCAGGGCGGTGAACCGGCGGGCCTGCCACAGCCGCTGCAGCTCGTTCTGCAGTGCCCGGCGGGTGAGCGCGTCGAGCTTGCCGAGCGGCTCGTCGAGCAGCAGCACCGACGGGTCGTTCACCAGCGCGCGGGCGAGCGCGGCGCGCTGTGCCATGCCGCCGGACAGCTGCGACGGCCAGGCGTCGGCGAAGTCGGCGAGGCCAACGAGCTCCAGCGCCTCGTCGATGCGGTGCCGGGACTGCCGGGCGGACAGGCCGCGGGCCTGCGGGCCGATCGAGACGTTGCCCCGCACGGTGCGCCACGGCAGCAGCGTCGGGTCCTGGAAGACCAGCGCCCGGCTCGGGTCGGGCCCGCCAACCCGGCGGCCGCCGACGTGCACGGCGCCGAACAGCGGCTTGTCGAGCCCGGCCAGCAGCCGGATCAGGGTGGACTTGCCGCTGCCGCTCGGCCCGATCAGCGCGATGAACTCGCCGGGCGCGACCGAGAGCGAGACGTCGTCGAGCACCGGCAGGTCCCGGCCGCCGCTGCGGAACGCCTGGGTCACGTGGACGATGTCGATCGCGGAGCCGGTGTCGGCACTCACCATCGGGTCAGCTCCTTCTCCCAGCGCAGCACCCAGTTGCGGGCCCGGAACAGCAGGGTCAGCAGGATGCCGCAGACGAGCACCAGTACCGCGATGCCGGCGTACACCGCGGGGAAGTCGCCCCAGCCCTTCTTCCAGTTGAGGTACCAGCCGAGGCCGGAGTTGACGCCGAAGTTCTCGGCGACCGTAAGGGTCACGAACGACACCCCGAGGGCCATGAACGCGCCGGTGAAGACGCTCGGCAGCGCCGCCGGAAGGCTCACCCGCAGGACCAGGAACAAGTTGCGCGCGCCCAGGGTCTGGGCGACGTCGAAGTACGAGCGCGGGACGCCGAGGATCCCGGCGCGGGTGAGCACCGTGATCGGGAACCACACGCTGAGTGCGATGAGGAACACGGCGCCGGAGTAGGAGGTCGGGAAGAGCACGAAGATGATCGGGACCCAGGCCAGGGACGGCACCGGGCCGAGGAACACCAGGATCGGGTGCACCCAGTAGTTGGCCGCCTGGAACCACCCGATCGTCACGCCGGTGAGCAGGCCGGCGACCAGCCCGGCGACGTAGCCGCACGCGAGCAGCAGCAGCGAGTTGCCGAGGCTCTCGGAGAGGATGCCGCGGTCGGTCCACAGCCGGTCGAGGATCTGCTGGGGCGCGGCGAAGTACGGCGGCGCCAGCAGGACCGTTTTGGCCGTCGAGATCTCCCAGAACAGCATCCACAGGCCCGAGCCGAAGAGCCAGGCGGCGCCGTGCGACACGCGGTCGGCGGCCCAGACCCCCACGCGGCCCCGGGCCGCCGTCAGGGCCCAGATCGTCGCCCACGCCGCGGCCACGACGAGGCCGGCGACGACGGTGAAGGTCGTGGTCGCCGTGATCGACTGGGCGTCGCGCATGGACAGCCTGGCGCTGTCCGGCACGGCGCCGGCGACGGCGGAGAAGCCGATCCAGGCGAGGATGCCCGCGCCGGTGAGGATGGGGTTGACCCGGGCCGGGTTGGCGACCTTCTCCAGGGCGGCGTGGATGCGCGCCGCGCCCTGGACGGTCTGCCCGGTCCTGGGTGGGGCCGGGGCGGTGGTGGTGATGTCGGCGGCCACGGTCGTGTCAGAAGTTGAGGCCGAGGTCGACGAAGACCTTGTCGGCCAGCGCCGGGACGTCCACCCCGGCCGGCAGGAAGCCCGTCTTGACGTACTTCTCGATGCCCGGCTGCAGGGACTCCCGGAGGTTCTTCGGCGACGGGTCGAACGTGAGCGTCTTGAGCACCTGCAGGATCTCGTCCGGCTTGCCCGCGACGTAGTTCTTGCTCGACTCGATCTCGGCCGTCTCCTGGAGGTTGGCGCCGACCCATCGGGAGCCCTGCGCCCAGGCGGACACGAGCTTGCCGGCGGTGACGGGGTCCTCGCTCAGGAACTGGTTGTTGAGCACGACCGCGCAGCAGGGCTGGTTGGCGTTGGCACTGAGGTTGCGGTTGTTGGAGATCTCCTTGGCCCAGCCGTCCTGGACGCCCTGGATGATGGGCAGGTATCCGCCGGCCGTCGCGATGGCGTCCACCTTGCCGTCCTTGAGCGCCTGGGGCAGCAGCGGCTGCTCGATGACGACCCACTCGACCTGCTTGGCGGCGGGGCTGGAGTTGATGCCGGCGTCGAGCAGGTCGAGGGAGAAGAAGTTGGTCGCCGAGCCCTGCAGGTTGCTCACCCCGATCTTCTTGCCCTTGAGCGAGGCGACCGTGGGCACCGAGCCGTCGTTGCGGACGTAGAGGTCCAGGCAGCCGTGGTGCAGGCCGCCGCTGAGCTTGACGGGCGTGCCGTTGTAGATCGGGCCGAGGTAGTTGAAGAAGATGCCGTTGGAGGCGACGTACTTACCGGAGCCGACGGCCGCGGTGACGTCCTCGTCGGTGCCGGTCTTCTTCAGGACGACATTGAGCCCGGCCTGCCGGAAGAAGCCCTTCTCGTAGGCCGCGACCAGCGGTGCCTCGCAGACACCGCTGGGCGTGGTGAGGGTGAGCTCGCGGTCGGCCCACGACTTGGTCACGGTCAGCCCGTCGGCCTTGGCCGTCTCCTTGTCCCGGCCGCGCACGAAGGCCCAGCCGGCGAGGCCGCCCGCGACCAGCACCCCGGCGCCGACGCCGGCGGCCGTGAACAGGCGGCGGCGGGAGATGCCCTGCGGGGCGTCGAGGTCGACGTTGGCCTCGACGGGGCCCTCGACGGCCGCGGGGCCGTCACTCGCCACGGGCCCGTCACTCGCCGCGAGCCCGTCCTCCTGTGGTTCCTGCACCGGGTTGTCCGTCATCGGGGGTCACCTCTCATGCCGCGCTGGACCGGAACGGGTGGACCGTAGCGCGCGGGGGTCGATGTAGGCAACTATTCCTATCTGTTAAATATGTATTGAGCCGCCCCACTGGCTCAACTCCACAGTCAACCTATATGTTAGATAGGATTTTTCCGCAGCGGGAGGTCGTCATCGCGATGGAGCACAGCTACGAGTCCGTCCTCGACGCGGTCGGCCACACGCCGCTGATCCGGCTCACCCGGGTCACCGAGGGCATCAGCGCGCCGGTGTACCTCAAGGCGGAGTTCCTCAACCCCGGCGGCAGCGTCAAGGATCGCGCCGCCCGGCACATGGTGGCGGCGGCCGAGCGCGACGGAACGCTGCGGCCCGGCGGCGTCATCGTCGAGGGCACCTCGGGCAACACCGGCATCGGGCTCGCGATCGTCGCCGCACAGCGCGGCTATCGCGCGATCGTCGTGGTGCCCGACAAGACCAGCACGGACAAGCTCGCCGTGCTGCGCGCCTACGGCGCCGAGGTGGTCGTGACCCCCGGCGGCCTTCCGCGGGAGCACCCCGAGCACGTCAGCCAGCTGGCGCGCCGCATCGCCGAGCAGACGCCGGGCGGCTGGTTCGCCAACCAGTACGACAACCCGGCCAACCCGCAGGCGCACGTGGACACCACCGGCCCGGAGATCTGGGCGCAGACCGGCGGCCGGGTCACCCACTACGTGGCGGGCATCGGCACCGGCGGCACCGTCTCGGGCGCGGGCGCCCACCTCAAAGGCGTCAGCGACGGCCGGGTGCGCGTGATCGGCGCCGACCCCGAGCACTCGACCTACGGCGGCGGCGACGGGAGCCCCTACTACGTCGAGAGCATCGGGCACTACCTGCATCCGGACACCGCCGAGGACGTCTGGCCGCAGTCGTACCACACCGGCGTGCTCGACGCGGTCGAGCGGATCGGCGACCGCGAGGCGATCACCGTCACCCGGGCCCTGGCCCGACAGGAGGGTCTGCTGGTCGGCGCGTCCGCCGGCGCCGCCGTGGCCGCCGCGCTGCGGGTGGCCCGCGGCCTCGGCCCCGACGACCTGGTCGTGGTGCTCGCCCCCGACTCCGGCCGCAACTACCTGTCGAAGTACTTCGACGATGACTGGCTGCTGCGCAACGGCTTCCTCGACGGCGACCGGACCCGCCCGGTGCTCGGCGACCTCCTGGCCGGCGCGCCGGCCCCGGCCGTAGTGCCGGCCACGGCGAGCACGGCGCAGGCGCGGGAGGAGTTCGACCGCACCGGCGCGGAGGTGGCACTCGTCGTGCTCGGCCGCACCTCGGCCGCCCCGCTGCGGGCGGCCGGCGACGTCGTCGGCGCGCTGCGGCGCGACTCGCTCAAGGGCGACTCGCTCGATGGCGACTCGATCGAGCCCCTGATCGCCCCGGCGCTCCCGGCGGCCGGCATCGGCGAACCGGTCGACGCCGCCCTGGCCCGCATCGAGGGCGACTGGTTCGCCGTCCTGGCCGACGGCCGCGTCCGCGCGGTCCTGCCCCGGCCCGCCTGAGGTGCGCGCAAGCGTGGCACGTCGCGCCCGCCGATGCCGCCGCCTCCGGACGCCGCCAGGGATCGCGGCGCAGCGCCGGCGTGCCGCCGTCCACCAGCCGCAACGAGCCCTACCACCCGGCCCCAACCCCGCCAAACGTTTGGACATCGCATGAGCACCGGCACCGAGACCGAGCTGTACCTGCGCAACCGCGGCGGCGACCGGCTCGCCGCGACGTTCACGCCGGGCCCGGGCGACAGCGCCGTCGTCCTGCTGCACGGGTTCCTGTCCAACCGCCGCGCCGGCGGACGCTTCGACCGGCTGGCGGCCGAGTACGCGGCGCTGGGCCACGCCGTGCTGCGCTTCGACTTCAGCGGCTTCGGCGACTCCGACGGCGGGGCCGTGGACGGCGAACGGCTGCTCGACGACGCGCAGGCCGCGCTCGACCACCTCGACGCGCTGGGCTACCCGCGTCAGGTCCTGCACGGCCAGAGCCTGGGCTCGGCCGTGGCGCTGCGGGTCGCACCGCAGCGACCCCGGGTGGTCACGCTGGTGCTGACCGGCGCGCTCACCGGCGCCGGTGACACCGGGGGCGACCGGCCGTACCCGCTCCTGGGCGAGGAGGGACTCGCGGCCTGGAACCGCGACGAGGACGTCCACCTGCCGATCGAGGGTTCGACCGTCCGCACCCACGTCACGGTCAACCGCCGGCAGCCCCGGCTCGGCGCCACCGGCACCCAGCGGGAGCTGCTCACCGCCCTGCGAGTCCCGGTGCTCGTCGTGCACGGCGACACCGGTGAGCTGGAACCGCGGCTCGCCGCGACCACCACCCGCGGCGCGCACCTGCTCCCGGAAGGCTCGCGGATCGCCGTCATCCCCGGCGCCACCCACACGTTCCACGACCGCCAGGACACCCTGGCCGGCCTCGTGACCGACTGGGTCCGCGAGCACGTCCCGGCCGCCGCGACCCACCAGCGTGCGCAACCCCGATGACCGCCGTCACGCACATAGCCTAGTAAAGCTATCGGCTAGATATGATATTGTCGCCCCGTGGAAACCTGGGACGCGCTGACGGCGCGGCGTAACGTCCGGCAGTACCGGCCCGAGCCCATTGCCGAGGCCGACCTCAGGCGAATCCTGGAGGCCGGATGGCGCGCCCCGTCGGCGTCCAACCGCCAGCACCGGGACTTCGTCGTGGTCACCGAGCGGGACCAGCTGCACCGGCTGGCCACGGTGTGGCGCGGCGCCCAGCACATCGCTGGAGCGGCGGCCGCCGTCGCGCTCGTGGTCCCCGAGACCGACGACGAGCACACGCGGCTCATCGACCAGTTCGACCTCGGGCAGGCGGCCTTCGCGATCCTGCTGGCCGCGGCCGACCTCGGCATCGGCACCGGGCACTCCTCGGTCGGCGACCAGGACGAGGCGCGGAGGATTCTCGGCGTGCCGGCGGGTCACACGGTCTCCTACCTGATCGGCGTCGGCCACCCCGCCGACCGGCCGCTGCGGCCGATCGCGCGGCCGGACCGGCGGCCGTTCGACGACGTCGTGCACCGCGGCCAGTGGCGGGCGTCGTGAGCATCCGGACGCTGGCGTTCCTGACGCCGGGGAACTTCCTCGACGACGACCCGTATGCCGGGCTGGAGTCGACGCTGCGGCTGTTCGAGCACGGCGAGCGGCTCGGCTTCGACGGCGGCTGGATCCGCCAGCGGCACCTCGAGCACGGCGTCGGGTCCGCGGCCGTGTTCCTCGCCGCCGCCGGGCAGCGCACGACGCGCCTGCAGCTGGGCACCGCGGTCATCCCGATCGGATACGAGAGCCCGTTCCGCCTCGCCGAGGACCTGTCGATGGCCGACGTGCTGTCGCAGGGGCGGCTGCAGGTCGGGTTCAGCGCGGGCGTCCCGCCGCACGCCGAACTCATCGGCGACCTCGTCTTCGACGGCGACTGGCGCTCGTTCGACCTGTCCTACGGGCGCATCGCCCGGCTGCGCGACAACCTGCGCGGGGAGTTCCTCGGCGACCCCGACACCGTCATCCACTCCCCCGGCAACGTGCAACGACCCCGCCTGCAGCCGTACAGCAAGGGCCTGATCGACCGGCTGTGGTACGGCGGCGGCAGCCTCCGCTCGGTGCGCTGGGCGGCGTCGGCCGGCCTGAACCTGCTCGCCGGCAACATCGTCTCCGGCGAGCAGACCGACGACTTCGTGACGGCGCAGCTGGCGCACATCCGCGAGTACCGCGCGAGCGCCGCCCGCCCGGGCCGGATCGCGGTCGGCCGGGTGATCGTCCCGCTGGACAGCGCCGACCGGGCGACCCGGCAGCGGTACCTGCGCTACGCCGAGTCGCGCCGCGAACGCACGCTCAAGCCGCACGGGGAGCGTCGCATCCTCTTCGCCCCCGACGTCGTGGGCACCGCCGAGGAGATCGTCGAGCGCCTGCGCGCCGACGCGGTGGTGCAGGCGGTCGACGAGCTGCGCCTGGAGCTGCCCTACGAGTTCGACGGCGCGGAGTACGAGCAGATCCTGCACGACGTGGTCCACTCGGTCGCCCCGGCGCTGGGCTGGTCGCCCGCGTAGCCGGCCGGGCACAGCCGCAACCCATGGTAGTCCCATCGGATTAGTAGACATATCCCCTGTAGATCACTATCGTTGCGGTGCCAGCCCGTCAGCTGGCCCCCGGCAACCTGGACGGCGCGCCTGTGAGCTCTTACGACATCGGCATCATCGGCGCCGGGGTGCACGGCCTCAGCGCCGCCTACCACCTGACCCGCCGGGGCGTATCCACCCTGATCCTCGAGCGCGGCCGGCGGGCCGGCGGGCCGACCGGCCGGGCCAGCGGCGTCGTGCGGGCGTACTACACCAACCGGTTCCTGGCCGAGGTGGCCCGCGACAGCACGGCCGTCCTGGCCGACCTCGCCGGCCGGGCCGGCGACGGCAGCGGCTACGTGCGCACCGGCGGGCTGTACCTGCACGCAGCCGGCGACGCGGCCGACGTGCGGGCCACCGCCGCCGGTCTCGCCGCGGCCGGCATCGGTCACGAGGTGCTGACGCCCGACGACCTGGCCCGGCGCTTCCCGGACCTGAACCTGGACGGGACCGCGATCGGGGTGTGGGAGCGCCACGCCGGGCACGCGGACCCGTACCGGACCGCCCTCGGCTACGCCACCCGCGCCGTCGCGCTCGGCGCGACGCTGCTGGAGCACTCCCGGGTCTGCCAGATCGTCGAAGGCCCGCGGTCGGTGAAGCTGCTGCTGGCCGACGGCTCCGGGCACGAGGTGGGCCGCCTGCTCGTCGCCGCCGGGCCGTGGACCGCACCCCTGGTGGCGCAGCTGGGCGTGGTGCTGCCCCTGACCGCCGAACGGCACGTCGTGGCCGGGCTGCGCCACGCGCCCGGCGACACCCCGCGCGCGATCCCGCACGTGCTCATCGACGTGCAGCACGGGTACTACTCACGGCCCGACGGGGCCGGCCGGTTCCTGCTCGGCCCGCTCGCCCCGACCGCCGCGACGGACCCGGACGCCTTCGCCGCCGACATCACGGGCGCCGAGCACGCCTGGCTCGCCGCCCGCGCCGCCCACCGGGCGCCGGTGCGCGGCCGGGCGGTGGCCGACGGCGGCTGGGCGTCGCTGTACGACGTCAGCCCCGACTGGCAGCCGGTCACCGGCCGGATCGGCGAGCGCGTGTATGTCGACGCCGGCACGAGCGGGCACGGCTTCAAGCTCGCCCCGGTGTGGGGCGATCACGTGGCCCGCCTGCTCCTCGACGACGCCGACGCGCGGCTCGGGCAGTTCTCCCCCGGCCGGTTCGCGGCCGGCACCGGTTTGGCCAGCGGCTTCGGCGCCGCACGAATCCTGGGTTGAGGCGATGACGGACACAACAGACGCGGCCGACGTGGTCGTCGTGGGCGGCGGGGCGATGGGCTCGGCGGCGGCCTGGCAGCTGGCCCGGCGCGGCGCCGACGTGGTGCTGCTCGAGCGGTTCGCCCCAGGCCACACCAACGGCGCGTCGCACGGCGCGTCGCGCATCTTCCGGCTGTCGTACCCCGATCTGGTGCACATCCGCCTCGCGCGCGAGGCCGAGCGGCTGTGGCGGGAACTGGAGCACGTCACCGGCGCGCGGCTGCTCACCGTCACCGGCGGCGTCGACCACGGCGACCACCCCTACCTGCAGGAACTGGCCGACGGGCTGGCCGTCGGCGGCGTGGCGCACCGCTGGCTCGCGCCCGGGGAGGCGGCCGAGCGCTGGCCCGGCATCCGCTTCGCCACCCGGGCGCTGTACCACCCGGACAGCGGGCGCCTGCACGCCGACCGGGCGGTCGCCGCGCTGCAGGACGCCGCACGGGCGCTGGGCGCCGTCGTGCGGCACGAGACGCCGGTGACCGCGATCGAGGTGCTCGGCGAGGACAAGGTCCGCGTGCACACCGACGTCGGCAGCTACACCGCCCGCCGAGTGGTCGCCGCGGTCAACGCCTGGGCGGCCAAGCTGCTCGGCGGGCTCGTGCCGCTGCCACCGCTGCGGATCACCCAGGAGCAGCCCGCCCACTTCGCCGCCCGTATCCCCGAGGCTCGCTGGCCGAGCTTCGGGCACCGCTTCGCCGAAGGGACGGCAGACTCCGGGGACTTCTACGGCGGCATCTACGGCCTCGCCACGCCGGGCGAGGGCGTCAAGGTCGGCTTCCACGGCGTGGGCCCCGAGGTCGACCCGGACCGCCGCGACTTCACGCCCGAGCCCGCCCAGCTGGCCGCGCTGCGCGAGTACGTCCGCCGCTTCCTGCCCGGCCTAGATCCCGCCGCCTTCACCCCGATCAGCTGCACCTACACCACCACGCCCGACTCGAACTTCGTCCTGGACCGGCACGGCCCCGTGGTCGTGGCCACCGGCTTCTCCGGCCACGGCTTCAAGTTCGTGCCCGCGATCGGCCGGGTCCTCGCCGACCTCGCCGTCGACGGCACCCGCCCGGACCGGCAATTCGCCGCCGCCCGCTGAGGGGACCCGGATAAGCGCACGGCCCCGGCGATCGCGGCGCAATCCTACGACCGGCGCATAGTGTCCGGGGGCGCGCCTTCCGTAGGCTACGACGAACGCCGATGCGCCCTGCTGCGACCCGCCACGTTGTGCAGGCCGCCTCTGCCCGCCGTGCACCGACGCCGGCCGGGTCGGGAGGTTGTGCACTGCCGTCACGATGGATGGGAGGGCCGGCAATGACTGCTGCGCCGGATCGGATCAGCGTCGGATTCCAGGGCGACACGTCGGGCGAGGGCCCGCTGTCGTGGGGCCAGCTCGAGAACTGGTCCGCGATCGTGAAACAGCGGACGTGGATCCCGCTCGGCGGGGTCAATCCCCTGAACGAGGGCACGACGCTGGACGAGGTCGTGGCCGAGCTGCGGTACCTCATGACCCGCTACGAACCGATGCGCACGCTGTTACGTTTCGCCGACGACGGCACGCCGACCCAGGTCGTGCACGCCGCCGGCGAGATCGACCTGGAGATCGTCGATGCCGGCGACGCGGACCCGGGCCGGGTCGCCGAGGACCTGTGCGATGCCTGGCGGGCCAAGCTGCTCGACTTCGCCACCGAGTGGCCGCTGCGCATGGCGGTCGTGCGCCAGGGCGACCGGCTCACCCACGTGGCGGTGCTGGTCTCGCACTTCGTGACCGACGCCACCGGGGCGATGACGATGCTGGCCGAGATAGCCGAGCGGGTCGACACGCCGGTGCCGGGCCCGCAGCCGCTCGCCCAGGCCGAGTGGCAGGAGTCGCCGGCCGGCCTGCGCCACGACGCCGCCGCGCGGCGCTACTGGGCCGGCATCCTGCAGACCGTGGCCCCGCAGCGGTTCCCGCGCCCGGCGGTGGTGGCGTCTCCGCGGTACTGGCACGGCGAATTCACCTCGCCGACGCTGGGCCTGGCGGCGCAGCGCTGGGCCGCGCAGACCGGCGTCGACACGACGACGGTGCTGCTGGCCGCGTACGCGGGCGCGCTGACCCGGATCACCGGCATCGATCCGGTGGTGATCCGCCCGATCGTGTCCAACCGGTTCCGCCCGGGCCTCGCCGGCGTCGTGTGCACGCTCGCGCAGGCCGGGCTGCTCAGCATCCCGGCGGCGGACGCGCCGTTCGAGGAGCTGCTGGAGCGGACGCGGCGGGTGACGACGGCGGCGTACAAGTACGCCTATTTCCACCACACCAGGATGGACCGGCTGATCACCGAGGCCGGCGTCGAGATCGGCTGCTACTTCAACGACCGCCGCGGCCCGGCCATGTCCGTGCCGATCGAGCCCGGCGAGTCGTCGTTCCGCTGGGTCGCGGCCCAGGACGCCCCGTCGTTCGAGCCGCTGTTCCTGCACGTGGACGGCGTGCCCGGCACGCTGCAGCTGTCGTTGTACCTCGATGCCGCCCACGTCGCCCCGGCCGACGCCGAGCGCCTGGCGGCGGAGATGGAGCGGATCACCAGCTGAGCCGCTTCTTGTCGTACCCACGGGGTAGTTTCTGCCCCGTGGGCGACGGCGCTATTGTTAACATAGTTACATGTTTCGACGCCTCGGCGCCTTCGCCGCCGCCTCGCTGCTGACCGTCTTCGCCTTCGCCTCCCCCGCCCACGCCTCCACCGTCGACCTCACCTTCGGCCCGCTGTCCATCGGCGAGTACTGCCACGCCCAGGTCAGCACCTCGGCACTGGTCGGGCTGTACGAGTCCTCGGGCCTGCGGTGCTACTCCGGCGCCAACGTCTACGTGGGCTCCGGCGACCCGTACCTGGCCTGCAAGTACCTGACCACGGACGTCGTCGCGGCCGCCCTGCGCGGCCAGTCGGGCGCCCTGATCTGCCGCGTCGTTCGCTGACCATCCGCACGATCGCACCGACCAGCGCCGAACACCGGCCGTCCCGCCCAGCCCGCATGACCGGCGAGCTGGGCGGGACCGCATCTCGGCCCTCACGCGGATGGCCGCACCGCACATGGCCCCGAGTCAGCCGCTGCCTTCCAGCCGGTGGCGGCCGTCCGGGAGCCGGCGGGTGGTGCCGCGGCGGTGCAGGAACTCCAGCAGCGGTACCGCCACCCGGCGGGTCGTGCCCAGCGCCTGGCGGGCCTCGCTCAGCGTGAACGGCTGGGGCAGGCCGGCCAGGCGCTCGGCGGCGACCTCGGCGGCGTCCGGGAGCAGGACCACGCCGTCGGCGATGCGCAGCAGCAGGCCGGCCTTCGCGGCGGCGCCGAGTTCCTTCGGGCCCAGGCCCAGGGCGCTCAGGCGGTCGCTCTCCGGGGCGGCGAACGGGGACCGGGCGAGGTCGGCGCGGACGGTGTCGATGGCGCGCTGCAGCCGCTCCGGCAGGCGCCGGCCCGTGCCGATCCGGCCGTGGTGCACGGCAAGCGGCGGCGTGAGGAGCCGCTCGACCAGCCCGCGGTCGGGCAGGGACAGGCGGCGGGCCATGGCGTCGACCGGCGGGTCGGGGTCGACGGGGTGGGCGTCGGCGTAGGCCCGTACCTCCGCGGCCAGGCGGGTCCGCAGGGCGGCCTCGTGGCCGGGGTCGAGCAGCCAGCCGGGGGCGGGCGGGGTGACGCCCATCCGGGTCAGCTCGTCGGCGTGCACGAGCCGGCGGCGGCGCAGCTCCCCCGCCGCGTCCGGCGTGCCGTCCATCGTGGACAGTTCGAGGGCCCGGGCGGCGGCCGCGCCTCGGCGCTGCAGCGGCGGCGGGCAGACGTCCAGGACGGTGACGCCACCGGGGACCCGATGCAGGCCCGGGTCGCGCAGCAGGGCGCGGTCGCCGATGTGCAGCGGCAGCTGACGATCCAGGCGCAGGCGGGCGGTGTCGGTGCCCAGCGGGCGCACCCGAGCGGGTACCGCCGCAGAGCCGATGTGCAGCACGACGGCGGACGGCAGGCCGTCCGCCGGGTCGCCGTGGACGCGGACGTCGATCAGGTCGGTGCGGACGAACCGGCCGGGGGCGACGAGCGCGTCGCCGCGGGCGATCGCCGAGCGGTCCACGCCGCGCAGGTTCACCGCCACCCGCGCGACGGCGTCCACCGCGGACACCGCGGTGCCCAGCGACTGCAGGCCGCGGACGCGGACCGGGGCGCCCCCGAGCTCCAGGTCGGCCTCCGCGGTCAGGCGGCCGGCGCCCAGGGTGCCGGTGACGACCGTGCCGCTGCCCTTGATGGTGAAGGCGCGGTCGATCCACAGGCGGACCGGGGCGTCCAGGTCGGGCGGGGGCAGGGCGGCGCCGAGGCGGTCCAGGGCGGCGCGCAGGTCGTCCAGGCCGGCGCCCGTCACGGCGCTCACCGCGACGGCCTCGACGTCGGCGGCGGAGGTCCTGGCCAGCTCGGCCAGGGCCTGGCGGGTGGCCGGGGCGGGGTCGGCGAGGTCGGCCCGGGTCACCACGAGCAGCGCGTGGCGCACGCCGAGCGCGTCGAGGGCGGCCAGGTGCTCGGCCGACTGCGGCTTCCAGCCCTCGTCGGCCGCCACGATGAGCATTGCCGCCGGTACCGGTCCCACTCCGGCCAGCATGTTGGGCACGAACCGCTCGTGGCCGGGGACGTCGACGAACGCGACGGTGGCGCCCGACGGCAGGCGAGTCCAGGCGAAGCCCAGGTCGATGGTCATGCCCCGGCGCCGCTCCTCGGCCCAGCGGTCCGGCTCCATCCCGGTCAGGGCGCGCACGAGCGTCGACTTGCCGTGGTCGACGTGCCCCGCGGTGGCGACGACCCACATGCCGGCTCAGCCGCCCGCCGCGCGCAGGACGGCCGCGGCCACCGTCTCGTCCTGCTCCTCGGGCACGCAGCGCAGGTCGAGCAGCAGCCGGTCGCGCTCGACCCGGCCGAGGACCGGCGGGTCGCCCAGGCGCAGCGGGGCGGCCAGGGCCACCGGCAGTGCGAGGGCGGCCGACGGGAGCTCGACCTCGGGGGCGCCGCCGCCGCCCACCACGGCGACGGTGTCCACCACCTCGGCGCTCAGCCCGCGCAGGGAGGCGCGGACCGCCTCGGCCCGGCGGCGCAGGTCAGCGGCGTCGGCCCGCAGCGCGCGCCAGGTCGGGGTGTCGCGGGCCAGCAGGGTCGCCTCCAGCGCGGCCAGGGTGAGCTTGTCGACCCGCAGGGCGCGGGCCAGGGGGTGACGGCGCAGGGACTCCACCAGGTCGGCCCGGCCGAGCAGCAGGCCGGCCTGCGGGCCGCCGAGCAGCTTGTCGCCGCTGGAGGTGACGAGGTCGGCGCCTGCTCGCAGCACCGTCGAAGCATCTGGCTCGTCGGGCAACAGCGGGTCGGCGTCCAGCAGGCCGGAGCCGATGTCGACCACGAGCGGCACGCCCAGCCCGGCGAGGCGCTCGACGGGGACGGCGGCGACGAAGCCGCGCTGGTAGAAGTTCGACGGGTGGACCTTGAGCAGAAAGCCGGTCTGCGGTCCGATGGCGGCCTGGTAGTCGGCCGGCGAGGTGCGGTTGGTGGTGCCGACCTCGCGCAGCCGGGCCCCGGTGGAGACGAGCAGGTCGGGCAGGCGGAAGCCGTCGCCGATCTCGACCAGCTCGCCGCGGCTGACCACGATCTCCTTGCCGGCGGCCAGCGCGGTCGCGGCCAGCACCAGGGCGGCGGCGCCGTTGTTGACCACGTGCACTCCCCCGGCGGCGGGGACGGCCTCGGCCAGGGCGCGCATGGCGGTCCGGCCGCGCCGGGCGCGGCGGCCGGTCTCGAGGTCCAGCTCGACGTCGGTGTGGCCGGCGGCGCGGGCGACCGCCTCGACCGCCGCGCCGGACAGGGCGGCCCGGCCGAGGTTGGTGTGCAGCACGACGCCGGTCGCGTTGAGCACCGGCCGCATCCCGGTTGCGCCGGTCAGCCGGTGCAGCGCGGCCTCGGCGACGGCGTCGGGGGCCAGCTCGCCGCGGCGGACCCGGTCAAGCTCCTCGCGCACGACCGCGCGGGCCCGGTCCCTCGGGAACACGGCCAGCCGCGGGTCGCCGAGCACGACATCGGTGCGCGGCACCGAGCGACGCGGATCCATCCCGAAACGGTAGCAGTGTCCGGATCACCGGCCGGAGTCGAAGCTGTACCAGCCGTTGCCGATCGGGGTGAACCGCACCCAGGCGGAGTGCCACCCTCGACCTCCTCCGTCGGTCCGGCCCCGTCGGCCGCGTGGAACATCGCGCCGCCGGGGACCAGACACGCCGACTCATCCTGAACTGATCTCTCTCTACGTGGACGCCGACTTTCGCGTTGGGCCGTTGCGGCGTCCGAGCGAGGACACGGTGTCCTCCGCGGCGGCCAGGTGAAGCTTCATCGCATCGGCCGCCGCGTGGGTGTCGCGCTCCGCGATGGCCGCCAGGATCGCGTCGTGCTCGTCGGCCGCCTTGGCCGCCCGGCCCGGAACCACCGCCGCGGCCAACGCCTGCTCCTGCAGCACCGTGCGGAGTTCCGAGACCAGCCGGGGGAACAACGGGTTGGCGGTCGCCGTGGCGATGGCGACGTGGAAGTCGGCATCGATGCCGACCCGCACGGAGGGATCCTCCTCCTCACGGAACCTTGCCAGCAGCGCGGTCATCGCCTTGAGGTCGGCCCGGGAACGGCGCTCCGCGGCGAGGGCGGCCAACGGCACCTCCAGCGTCTTGCGCACCTCGTGCAGGTCGCGGGGGAGGTACTTGCCGGTCAGCAGCTGCGACGGCGCGAACTGCGCGTCGACGAAGGTGCCCTTGCCGGCATACGAGCGGGTGAGACCGAGGGCGTTCACGCTGTGGAGCGCCTCACGGATCACCGAACGGCTGACCGCGAACGACTTGGCCAGGTCAGCTTCGGAGGGCAGCCGCTGGCCCACCGCGAACTCACCCGACTCGATCAGTTCGACCAGTTGCGTTCGCACGTGTTCCGCGGCTGTTCGCTGCGCGACGGGGACCACCTTCACGGCTGACAGGTTAACAGGCTGCCGGGCAGCTGACCGGTCAGGACGAGGCATCGATACGCACCGGCAGTGACCAGGTCGACTCGCACGGGCTGCCGGAGGCATACATCAGCGAGCGATCCGACAGATCCATGATGATCCCCGCCACCGTGCAGGTGCGCTCGGCGGTGGGCTGGGCCACGTCCGGGTGCTGGCACACGCTGTCCGGCGCGTCGGCGTGGTCGGCAAGCGCCTCCTGCAGGCTTTCGATCGTGTGCGTGCGGTGCTGCTGCAGGCGCGCTGTCAGGTGGTGCAGCCGCTTGCGTGTGTGCGCCTTTCGCTCGAGGTAGCGGTCCACCCCGGTGAGACCGCCGACCAGGAAGTGGTTGGCGTGCGTGATCGCACCGTCGACGGGCGTGATCTCGCCACAGGCACCGTCGCCCGGCCCGGTCTCCACGTCCATGCAGAACCCGCTCGCGTCGGCGATGAGATAGTTCGCGGAGTTGGCTCGCGATGTCGACTTGATCCGCGCCGCGGCCTCCGCACCGCTGTCACTGTCGAGCACCGATCGCAGCAGCACGTGGTACGGCACGCCGGGCCGGCCCTCGTCCCCGTCCGAGATGAGGGTGTTGGTGCACAGGCCGACACCGCTGGAGTTGATCCCGACCTTCGCCAGCATCCCGGCCTCGACCACCGTGACGAAGTCTGGGCCGTCGTCACGGCGCACCTGGAGCACGACCGCGGTTTCCCGGGCCCCCTCGATCCAGTCCCAGTTCTGACCCATCAGCGGGACACCGGAAGCCGTGCGTTCGGGGGTCAGCGCGAACGAGGTGCACTCGCTGGCCGCCACGGCCCGCAGACGCCCCGGAGCTGCGAACATGATCTCACTGCGGGTGTTCAGGGCCAGGATGTCGGCCACCTCGACGCCGGCGCCGCGGGCGATCCCCCGGATCTCGCGCGCGGACGCGGGTGAGAAGTCCTCGATGGGATCGGCGAACCGGAGTCCGTGTCGTCGCACGGTGGCCCAGTCCCATGACGCGTAGTGCATGAACACGTCGGCATAGGTCCGCAACGCGAGCTCTATCCGAGTCCTGGCGGCGAGCCCGTACTGGTATCCCCGTTCTTCCGGGTCGCCCGTGACGGTCACGACGTCGTACCCGGAGGCGACTGTCCGCGCCATTGCCACTCCTCTACTGTAGCTCCCAACTCCGCCTGCCTAGCAGGCTATCAGGTTGCATGACAGGTTGTCCCTTCCCAGAAAGGCCGCCCTTGCTACACTCCTGTCTGGCTGCCAGACAGGAGTTGCTTGAATGCAGGTGGACCTCCCCCTCGATCGGCTCGTGCAGTACGAGTACCCGCACCCGGAGCCGGCTGACTTCGACGCCTTCTGGAGTCGGACACTGCAGGAACACCGCGCCCATCCCCTCGACCCGCGTTTCGAGCCGGTGGACGCGCTGGTGCGGACCATTGACGTGTACGACGTCACCTTCGCCGGGTACGCCGGGGACGACGTCAAGGGGTGGCTGCTGCTGCCGCACGAACGCACCGGCCCCCTGCCGCTCGTGGTGGAGTACCTGGGATACGGCAGCGGACGCGGACACCCGGTCGAGTCCCTCGCCTACGCCAGTGCCGGGTTCGCGCACGCCATCATGGACTCCCGCGGACAGGGCAGTTCCGTGCGGGCCGGCCACACCGCCGACCCGCATGGGGCGGGACCCTCCGCGCCGGGGTTCATGACCCGCGACATCCTCGACCCCGAGCGTTACTACTACCGCCGCCTGTTCACCGACGCGTACCGGTTCGTCGACGCCGTGGCGACCCACGAAGCCGTGGCGCGCGACCGGATCGCGGTGACGGGACGCAGCCAGGGCGGTGCCATGGCGCTCGTGGCGGCCGGCTTGCGCGACGACGTGCGGCTGGCGATGCCGCATGTGCCGTTCCTGTCCGCCTTCCGGCGCGCAGTACAGGTGACGGACCACAGCCCCCACGGGGAAATCATCAAATGGCTGGCCGCCCACCGCGGTCACGCGGAGCGCGCCTTTGCGACCCTTGCGTACTTCGACGCCGTATCCTTCGCCCGGCGAGCCACCTGCCCCGGCAGATTTTGCGTCGCCCTGCACGACGTCGTGAGCCCACCCTCCACCGTCTTTGCTGCATACAATGCCTTTGCCGGGCCCAAGGAGATGACCGTGTGGCAGTTCAACGGCCACGAGGCGGGAGGGCCAGAAGACACCTTGCGAACCATTCGAGCCGTCCGAGAGCTGGTGCCATGACCATCGTCGACTTTCACCACCACGCACCGCTGGCGTCCTATGTCAGCCGGTTGACCGCGCTGGGAATTCAAGCTCAACCCGGCGCCGCATTTCCGGTGTGGGAACCCGCGGACTCGATCCGGGTGATGGACCGGTTAGGCATTGACCTGGCCGTCCTGTCCACCGCTTCACCCGGGTTCTACTTCGGCGATCAGACATTCACCACGGACCTGTGCCGGGACACCAATGACGAGCTGACCGAAGTGGTCCGCGACGGCAATGGGCGGTTCGCGGCGGTCGCCTGTCTCCCCCTGCCGTCGGTCGACGCCGCGCTCGCCGAGATCGAGCGGGTGTTCGACCGGCCGGAGTTCGTCGGCGTCGGCCTGCTCACCAGCTATGCCGGGGCATACGTCGGCCACCCCCGGTTCGACGGCCTTCTGGAGGCGCTGAACGACCGCGGTGCGCTCGTTCATGTACACCCGGTGCTGCCCGCATGGTGGCCCGAGGGCGAGATTCCCCTTCGCCCCTCGGTGCTGGAGTACCTCTTCGACTCGACGCGCCTGATCACGAATCTTCTCCTCACCGACGTGCCGCGCAGATTTCCGCGAATCCGGTGGATCTTCTCGCACTGCGGCGGCGCGATGCCTGTCGTCGCGCCACGCATGGTTCTGGCCGAAGGCATGCCGGAACTCGCGGCCGTCAGTCCGCAAGGTGTCCTGCGCGCGCTGGCGGCGTTCAGCTATGACACGGCCCTGTCCCACACCACTGCCGACCTCGGCGCGCTGCTGTCCTTCATCGACGACACGCGCGTGGTCCTCGGCACGGACTTCCCGTTCTCGTCGGCCGACGAGGTGGCTGAGCGTTTCGCCCTCCTGCGCGAATTCCTCGGCGACACGCACGGTTCCGCGGTGCTCAGCGCGAACGCCCGTGAGCTGCTCCGTGACCGCGGGACCGTCGACTGACGATCGTCTGACCGTGGTACGGCAAACCCGGATTCCGCAGTTCGTGGTCACACGCCGGGGGGCGGGAGGCGGCGTGCACCGACGCCGCCCCTGCTCCTCGGGATCTTGATCAGGCGGGGTTCGAAGGCGGTGACCCGGGCCGGCGGCTGGACGGAAATCGCCTGGTAGATGGCCTTCTGCTCGGCGGTGAGCGGGGTGGTCTGGGTGACCGTGCCGGCCGGGCCGGCGAGGGTCACCTGGGTGATTCGCCCGAGTTGCCGGTTGATGGTGCGCCAGGTGTGACCGCTGGAGCGTTCGGCGACGCGGGTCAGCAGCAGGGCCAGCCAGCAGATCACCACGTGCGCGCGGATGCGGTGTTCCAGGCGGTGGAAGACCGGGCGGAGCAGCAGCTGTGCCTTGAGGTCACGGAAGCCGCGTTCGGCCTCCAGGAGGTTCTTGTAGCCCAGGGCGACGTCTTCGGCGCTGATGTCCGGGTCGAAGGTGGCGATGAGGTACTTGCCGTCCAGCCTGGCCTCGGCCTTGACCTTCGCCGTGTTGACCTTCAGGCGTCCGTTGGGCTGCTGGACCCGCCAGCGGCCGAGGGTGGGGTGGTCGCGTAACGCGCGCTCGGCACGCACGTGGGCGGCTTCGTTGCGGGCGCGGGTCCGGTCGCCGAGGGGCCGGCCGGCATCGCGGGCGCGCTGCTCGGCAATGCGGGCCAGTTCGGCCTGGATGCGGGCGATCGCCTCGTCGCGGTGCTGCCGGTCGCGCTGTGCCTGGTCGGGGTTGTGGCAGATGACGAACCGGGCGTCCTGACCGTCGAGGCGGACTTCCTTGACCCGCAGGTTGTCGCGGACGTGCTGGTATCGGCCCTGGCGGGACAGCACGGCCTCCACGAGGGGGTCGCCGTCGCGCATGCGCATCCCGGCGATGCGGTGCCCGCCGGCGCGGCGCAGGTGGGCCAGGTTGTCCGCGCTGGAGAAGCCGCGGTCGACCACGGTGATGACCCGGCCCAGGTTCCAGTCCCGCAGGTCGTCGCGAACCTCGGCCAGGACGGCCTGGTCACTGGGGCTGCCCGGCCAGCACCAGCAGCGCACCGGGATGCCTTCCTTGGTCACGGCCAGGCCGATGACGAACCGTGGCAGGTCGCCACGGTGGTCCTTGGCGTGGCCGAACCGGCGGAAGGCGTCGTCGCCCCCGTCTTCGTCGTCGCGTTCGAAACGGATGGTGTCGAAGAACAACAGGTCGGATTCGAGATTGAGCAGGCCGGCCACGGCGTAGGACACCGACTCCTGCACCCGGTCCTTGGTGTCGGCGTCGACGAGGAGGTCCATCGCCCGGTAGGCGTGGTCTTCGTCCATCGTGGACAATCCCGGGACGACGGCGTCCTCGCGCACCCATTCGGCGGCGGACAGCTTGCTCATCGGCGCGACCGCCCGGTTGGCGACCAGCGCGAACAGTACCCGTTCCATGCTGGTGGTGAACCGCCGCGCGTCGGTGGCCGCGCGCACTGCCGCGCCCACGTCGAGGCGCCGCCACAGCCCGTCGAGCAGCCAGGTGGCCCCGATCGTTCGGGCGTCAAGGACCTCCAGTGGCGCAGCACCGGCGGTCACACCCGCCTCTGCGGCCTCAGCCAGCCCGTCGCTGTCACCGAAGTGCTTGTTGATCGACGCGGCCAGCCGCCGCAGTCCGGCCACGTCGACCTGGTCGACCCGGCCCAGGTTCATCAGCACGTCCGGCTTGATCCGGCCGTCCACCCGCCGGTTGTGCGCCAGGGCTACGTAGCGCACCACCATGCCGTCGGCGTTGGTCCGCGACGTGAACCGCAGGAACATGCCTACGACTCAACCATCGTTGACCTGCTCGCACAAGGCACGATACTACGTCGTGTTACTACACTTGCCGCACCACGAGCCGCGCCACGACCTGCCGACACCCCACCTGACCAGCAGCAATCCGAAACCGATCACTCCCGCGTGTCGGCAAACCGCGGAGCCTGGTAGCAAGGAAACTTCGTAACGAACACACCAAGGCACTTGCGATCCACCTCACCACGGTGCACCCTGGGGGCAACCTATAGGGCTGTCTGACAGCCGGGCAGGTGGACAAGTCGTCCGGAGGCGCCGCGTACCCCGCGTTTAGCAGGTCTTCGGTCCCCAGCAGAGGAGAGCAGGGATGCGAGCAAGAAATATTTGGCGCGGCCGCGCCGCCGTCGCCATTGGGCTGGTGGGGGCCCTCGCCCTCGCGGCCTGCGGCGGAGCAAAGGACTCGCCGAGCGGAAACGGCTCGGGCGAGATCAAGGGAGCGATCGACTTCTGGATGGGCGACCCCATTGGGGACACCCAGCAGCCGATCATGCAGAAGCTGGCGAACGACTACGCCGCGGCACACCCGGGCACCAAGGTGAACCTCCGATTCCTCGGAAAGGACGCGCACCAGACGTACCTGACGTCGATCGCCGGCGGCAGCGTTCCCTGTGTCGCGCTCATCGGCAACACCTGGACCCCTGAATTTGCGGCACTCAATGCCCTCAACGTGTACGCGGACGACCCCAAGACGCTGCGGGGCACCTACGTGCCCGGCATGATCGACTCGACCATTTACAAGGGCAAGTCGTACGCGGTTCCCTACGACACCGGCGTCCGCGCCCTGATCTACCGCAAGGACATGCTCGAGTCGATCGGCAAGTCCGCGGCGCCCGCCACCTGGGAGGAACTGCGCGCGGACGCCCTGGCCATTCAGGCGAAGCACCAGGGTGTCAACGGGTTCGGCATCATTGGCGGCGCCCACTGGTACTACCTGCCGGTGATCTGGAACTGGGGCGGCGAGATCGCCAAGCAGAACGGTGACAAGTGGGTCTCCGAGGCCGGGTCACCGCAGGCCGTCCAGGCGTTCCAGTTCTACGCCGACCTGCTGACCAAGGATAAACTGTCGCCCGCCGGCGCCTCCGCCTGGACCGGCGCCGACGTCGACAAGTCGTTCGGCCTGGGCCAGACGGCGATGATGATCGGCGGGTCGTGGGACCTGCGGACCATCCTCAAGCAGGCTCCCGATCTGGAGAGCAAGCTGGGCACCGCCGTCCTTCCCAAGGGCCCGGGCGGGAACAACGACACGTTCGCGGGCGGCAGCAACCTCGCCGTGTTCCGCGAGTGCAACAACAAGCCGGTGGCCAACGACTTCGTGAAGTTCATGATGAGCAAGGAAAACCTCGTGCCGGTCACCTCGAACCTGGGCCTGCTCCCGGCGACGAACGACGCGCTGGCGCAGGAGAAGTCCACCGGCTCCTTCTCCACCCCGCTGCTCAAGGCGTACGCCGAGCAGGCCGATCACACCCGCTCCACTCCCCCGGTGGCCAACTGGGGCAAGGTGGAGGGAGCCAACGCCATCGTGAACGCCATGCAGTCGATCATGAGTGGCCAGAAGAGTGCGGATGCTGCCATGAAGGAGCTTTCGGACAAGATCAACCAAGCCATTGGCTGAGAACGTGAAGACCGCTATCCGTCGCGCAGTGTCCCCGAACACCTCGGGGGCACTGCCCGGGCGGCAGTCGCCGCGCCGGCATTTCACCTTTGAGAAGCAGCTCCTGCCGTGGGCCTTTCTGACGCCGCTGCTCGCGGTGGTCGTCGGTATTGTCGGATACCCGGTGGTGCGTACGATCTGGCTGTCGTTCCACGACGGTGAGTACCTGCAGAACGGGCCGTTCATCGGGCTGCAGAACTACCGCGACATCTTTGCCAACCCGTACTACACCGCCGCCCTCCTGCGCACGACAGTGTTCGCGGCCGCGGTGGTCGCCACCACGATCCTGTTGAGCCTGGCGATCGCCCTGGTCCTCGATGCCGCGCCCCGCGCGGCCAAGGTGCTCAGCGTCATCGTGCTGCTCCCGTGGGCCATGCCGCGGGTCGCGTCGGGCATCGTGTGGAAGTGGATGTTCGACGACCAGTACGGCGTGGTCAACTGGCTGCTGGTCCACTGGTTCGGACTCGAGTCCTTCAACGGCTACTCGTGGTTCCGCACGGGGACACCGGCCATGGTGGCCATCACGGTCGCCGTCGTCTGGCACTCGGTGCCCTTCGTGGCGGTTTCCTTGTTCGCCGGGCTACGCGGCACGCACGGTGAAGTGGTGGAGGCGGCACGGGTCGACGGCGCCAACGCCTGGCAGATCCTGCGGCGCATCCGGCTGCCCATGATCCGTCCGCTGCTCGTCGTGATGACCACGATCTCGACCATCTGGGCGTATCAGTCCTTCGACCATTTCCTTGTGATGACCACACCGCCCGGCGGCCCGAACCACTCGACTGAGGTGCTGTCCCTGCTGACCTGGCTCGAGGCCTTCGCACAGCTCGACCAGGGCACTGCCGCGGCCATGGCCGTGGTGCTGTTCCTCATGCTGTCCGCGGTGAGTGTGCTGTACGTCCGGCTGAACCGGGAGGACGTTCGATGACGTCGCTGCTGCGCCGCGGTGCGCTCTGGCTTCTGGTTGGCGTGATCCTGCTGAGCAGCCTGTTTCCGTTCTTCTGGATGCTGGTCACGTCGATCAAGCCCGACAATGAGCTGTTCACCCGCACCCCCCGTTTCATCGTCACGTCGCCGACCGTGGAGCGCTACACGCACCTGCTCGACGGCAACATCCCGACGCAGTTCCGCAACTCCCTCATCGTTGCGGTGGCCACGACGGTCCTGACCGGCCTCGTTGCCCTGCTGGCGGGTTATGCCATGGCCCGCTACCGGCTGCGGACCCGGCACATCCTCACGGTCGTCATCCTCGTCACGCAGCTGCTTCCGCAGACCATCCTCGTCATCCCGTTGTTCACGCTGTTTCGCAACGCCGGCATGCTCAACACATACCAAGGGCTGACCTTGAGCCACCTGGCCCTGACCCTTGGCCTGTGCACGTTCATGCTGCGATCGTTCATCGTCGACATCCCGTTCGAACTCGAAGAGGCCGCCCAGGTCGATGGGGCGAGCCGGCTGCGAGCCGTACGGTCGATCGTGTTTCCACTGGCCTGGCCGGGGTTGGCCGCGAGCTCCGTCTATGCGTTCATCACATCGTGGAACGAACTCATGTTCTCGGCGACGTATATGCAGCGACCCGAGATCGAAACGCTCCCCGTCGCCCTGCAGCAGTACTTCTCCAGCTACTACACGGACTGGGGAGGAGTGATGGCGGCGAGCGTCATCTTCACGATCCCGGTGGTGATCTTCTTCCTTCTCGTGCAGAAGAGGCTGATGCAGGGCATGGCATCGGGTGCGATGAAGGGCTGACGGTCGACGGAGCCGCCTCAGAAGCGGAACAGCGACGCCTGGAACCGGTAGGCGTCCCCGCGATACAGCTGGCGGCCCACGTCGAAGCACTGGTCGTGCTGGTCGAAGGTCTTCTGATAACCGACCAGCACCGGATCACCGGGCTCGAGGCCGAGCAGCTTGGCCTCCCGCCCCTTGACCGCCTCCGCCGCGAGCTCGTAGTCGCACCGGCTGGCGGCAATGTCGTACCGGTCGCGCAGCACGTCGTAGAGCGACCGGTCGGTGAAGTCGATGTCCTCGATGCCGGGCACCCGTGAGGCATCGAGGCACGAGTGGTCGACGCTGAGCGGCGAACCGTCCAGGAACCTGACCCGGCGCAGGTCGACGACCGGCTGGGACGTGTCGATGCCCAGAACCTCCGCTTCGGCCAGCGTGGGCTGGCGCAGCGTGGCCCGCATGACCCGCGACGACGGCTCCATGCCACGCTCACGTGCGACCTCGCTGAGCCCTCGCAGCCGGTTGGGCTCGTGCACGAGCCGGTTCTCGGCGACGAACCAGCCGCGCTGTGGCGATGGCATGATCCGCCCGGCATCGGCCAGGGCGCTGAGCACCTGCCGCAGCGTCGAACGGCTGACCCCGAGCTCGGTGGCCAAGGTGCGCTCACCGGGCAGTCGCGTGCCGGCCGGGAACTGCCCCAGGGTCAGCGCCTCCTGCAGGACGCGGTAGGCCTCGACCGCGTTGTTGCGGCCCTCTATCCGGGCCGGAGAGACCTTGAGGTCGAGTGCCTTCACCACGGGCTGCCCCTCCTTGATTCGTTCCCGCGCGCTGCGGTGTGCGCCAGCCGGGATGCATCCTAGCGCCAGGCTCTCCATTTCAGGGGAATCGCTTGCCATTCCAGGGGAATCGCTCGCCACGCAGGCCGAATCGTTGACACAGTCGACCAGATCCATCAGACTGGTCCAGTATACAGACCAGTTAGCTTCGCGTGCTTGGCTGGATTCAACGCGTGAGCGTCCGACCCGAGAAGGCGACATGACAGACGAGACCATCCGCGAGCCGGAAGTCCTTCGATACCAAGACCTCGAGCGGCGCACCTGGGGTGACGAGACAACCGGGCGGCTGTGCGACTGGTTCTACGCCGACGACGCAACGATGAACCTCAACATCGTCGGCATGCCGCCGAACGGTTCCGCGATCTCCTCGCCCGCCAACCCCACCGTGTTCGGGGCGGACGAGCTCTTCTACGTGCTCGAGGGCCGCATGGTCCAGAGCAACCCGGTCACCGGGGAGGTCTTCGTCGTCAACCCTGGCGAGGCCATCTTCTTCCGCAAGGACACCTGGCACTACCAGTGGAACCACAGCAACGAACAGCTGCGGATGCTGGAGTTCTTCCAGCCTGCTCCCAAGTCCGGAACGGGCGGGGCCTACGCCCGGGCCCAACCTCCGCTCGAGGGCGCGCCGAAGCAGGGCCAGGACGAGCTGCTCGGCAACTGGCCGATGGCCCGTGACACCCCTCGCGAGCAGACCACCTGGATGATCCGTGAGGCCGACATCCTCTGGCGCATGGAGGGCACCGTCCGGGGCCGCGAGATCCTCGTGGGCATCCTGGCCAGCACGGAGCACCTCACCGCTGGAAAGATGTCGTTCCTGGGCGGCCAGCGCAGTTGCGAATACAGCCACGGTGGGGACAAGGTGGTGTTCGTGGAGTCAGGCAACCTGCACGTCGAGTTCACCGGCACGAAGAAGTGGGTCGAGCTGAACCCCTGGGACGGCGTGCGAATCCCGGCCGGCACGGAGCACTCGTTCTACAACATGAGCCACGAGCCCGCCTCGTGCATCTTCTCGGTGGCCGGCGAATACCGGCCGGGCTGCGTTGGCTGAACTCGCGGTCGACGGCGGTCACGACACCATCGTGGCCGCCGTCGACTGGGGTGGGACGTGGATCAGGGTGGCCGCCGTGTCGGGCGGCCGGATCCTGCGCAAGGACCGGCGCGCCAAGCCGTCGAGTCTGGCAGAGCAGTACGCCACCGTCGCGGACATGGTCCTACGCACCACCTCACACCTCGCCCAGCCGCCGACGGCGGTGGGCGTGGGACTCGCGGGTGTGGTCCAGGAAGGCGTCGTCGGCACCGCCCACAACCTCGGCTTCACCGACGGGACCGACATCGCGGCCGCGCTGCGTCCGCACCTGCCACTGCCCGTTTACCTGCTCAATGACGTCCAGGCCCAAGCATTGGGCGTGGCGGCGCGCTGGCCGCACGGGACGACCGCCGTCCTCACCATGGGCACCGGCGTCGGCGGAGCGGTGATCAAGGACGGCTCGCTGGACCCCGGACTCGGGGGAGCCGGCGACTTCGGCCACGTGGTGATCGATGTCGACGGCCCGCGCTGCGGGTGCGGCGGCACCGGCTGCCTGGAGGTGCTGGTCTCCGGACGGACCTTGGCCGAGGCCGCAACGGCACTCGCGGAGGCGGGGTCGAGTCCCTTGCTCGCCGAGCGCGCACGGAGTGGGCGCGCCCTGCACGCCGGAGACCTCCAGGACGCCGCCCAGGAGGGCGACAGCCGGGCGGCCGAGATACTCGACCGGTCCGCGATCGCCTTGTCCGCCGGCCTGCGCACGATCGTCGCGACGCATGATCCGCACCGCATCGTCCTGGCCGGCGCGAGGCTCACCCCGGACACATGGTTCGGCCGGGCGGTGCGAACGCGCTGGGACCTCATCCGGCCGCACTGGGCCCGGACCGAACTGCACCACGTGGTGGAGGACGAGGACGCGGCACTTCTTGGGGCCGCGTCGTACGCGCTCAGCAAGTTCACCGCGGCCCAGTCCGGCTCCTGACCCGTCTCACGCGGTTTGGTACCGGCCTGGGGGAAGTCTGCGTACGGCCCACGAAAGCCCGGCTACAGCGTTGTAGCCGGGCTTTCATGGGCCCTACGCACCGCCCTGGGCCGATGTCTCGGGTCGGCCCGGACAGACCAGAGACGACGACGAAAAGCTCCCGGCCGCTCGAACCGCGGCCGGGAGCTTTTGTGTACTGGACGTTCAGGCGGAGAGCAGGCCGCCGTCGATGACCACGGACTGTCCCGTGATGTATGCCGCGCTCGAACCGAGCAGGTACACGATGAGGGCGGCCACCTCCTCCGGATCGCCCTGCCGGCCCACCGGCACCCGCGCGACAATGCCGTCCACGGCTGCGTCCCTGTCGGTCTGGGCGCTCCAGTACGGATCGTTGAACGGGGTGTCGATCCACCCCGGACACACACTGTTGACGCGAACTCCGCTGCCCGCGAGCTCCACCGCCAATGACCGGGTCAGGCTGATGAGCGCACCCTTGGACGCGGCATACGCAAACGTGCCGGGGCTGCCGCGGTGCGCCGCGGTCGAGCCCGTGAACACGATGCTTCCGCCCGTCTCCGCCAGCGCCGCCATGGCCGCCTGTGCGAGCAGGTACGGGGCTCGCACGTTCACCGCCATGGTCGCCTCCCACGCGTCGAACGGGAAGGACTCCAAGGGAGCGACGACGTGCAGGCCGGCCGTCACGACGACGTGGTCGAGCCGCCCGAATGCCTGCAGGGCCGCGGCCACGGCGGCCTGCGGCGCGTGCCGGTCGGTGAGGTCGTGATGCCCCACGACGATCCGCCCCGGAGCCTCCTGCGCCGCCACCTCCTGTGCGGCCGCGTCATTGAGGTCGGCCAGGTAGACGTCCGTCCCGGCGGCGCGCAGGGCCCGCACCGTTGCCCGTCCGATCCCGGTGGCGCCACCCGCGACCAGCGCGCAGGTCACGCGCCTGCCACCGCGTACGCCCGGTAGTTGGCCGATCCCGGCCCGGCCGCACGGTTCTTCACCACGGCGGCCGCGTGGTACACCGCCGAGCTCGGCGTAGCATCACGGACGACGGCCGGGACCTCGCCGGCCTCCGCGCCGCTGTCGGCCAGGGCGCTGAGGATCCGGCTGAGGAACTGGGGCAGGTCGTTCGGCAGTTGCGACGTGATGAGGTTGCCGTCGACGACGACGGCCTCGTTGCGCCAATCGCCGCCGGCGTGAATCACATCGTCCTTGATGACAGGAACCGACGTGACGGCACGCCCCTTCACGATGTCCGCGGTCGCCAGCAGCCACCCCGCGTGGCAGATCGCCGCGACCGGGGCGCCGCGGCCGTCCAGGGTGCGGACGAACTCGACGAAGGCCGGTTCCCTTCGCAGGTACTCGGGCGAAAAGCCGCCCGGCACGATCACCGCGTCGAAGTCGTCTGCCGACACGTCCGCGATGCCGACTTCGGCGACAGCCGGGTAGCCCAGCTTGCTGGCGTACACCTCCCCCGCGCGGGAGCCGACGATGGTGACCTTCACGCCGGCCTCACGCAGCCGCAGGACCGGGTACCACAGCTCCAGCTCCTGGTACAGGTTCTCGGCAAGGACAGCGACTCGAGCCTTCTGCAGTTCCATACAGTCCTCCGTCAGACCGCGATCGACAAGATGCGTCGAGGGTTGTGAATCATGATCTTGTCGAGCTGTTCGTCGGTGACGCCCTTGGATTTCAGGCGCGGAACCCAGCTGGTGAACATGTAGTTGAGGTCGACCTTCTCGTTCTCCAGCTGCGGGTCGGACTCGGTGACCGTCGCACGGGGGTTGAAGAACCACCGGTCGAACGACAGGACGATCTGCTCCAGGAAGCCGTCCTCGATGAGCTCCACGAGGGCATTGGCCATCGCCTCGTCCAGCTCCTCCGCGCTACCGATGCGCCACGGGATGCCGATGTGGTCGAGCTGGACGTTCGCGCCCATCTTGAGGACCTCGCGCATCATGGCGACCTGGGGTGGCACGAAGGCGTGGCCGATGATCACCTTGGACAGGTCCATGCCGACCTCGTCGAGGATCTCGAGCTGCTCGCGGCCGGGGTTGGTGACCTGGAAGTCCATCGGGTCGATGTGCGTGTTGATGCCGCAGCCGGTTTCCATGGCCGCCTTGCCGGCGGCCCGGATCAGCCGGTCCTCCACCTCATGGACGTGGCGACCGTACGCACCCACCGGGCTCGGCTTGGGGAAGACGCTTTCCTGACCGGTGGCGATCTTGATGGCGCCGGCCTTGTACGGCGTCTGCTGCCACGCGAACACCATGCCCTCGGTGAGGTCCCGCACGAAGAACTCGGTGAGCTCCTCGACGGTCTGGCGGCGCCAGTAGTACGGCACGCCCATGCGTTCCGGGAAGAACCCGGTGATCGCCACGACGTTGATCCCGGTGCGCTTGGCGACATCCACCATGAACTGCGGGTGACGGCCGACCTCTGCCGGGGTCATGTCGATGAGCGTGTTGTAGCCGTTGGGGATCATGCCGTTGATGATCTGGCCGCTGACCCGCTCCACGGCGGCGGGGTGATCGAACACGGTTCGGTGGTCCAGCTCGGCCCCCGGATACCCGTAGAGCAGGTGCTCGTGGGTAAGAATGCGACCGGACTCCTCGGCCGGGACGTCACCCAGCACGGTGCGGAAGACGTTCATGACGAACCCTCCTTTGACGTCGACGAACGGTGGCTCAGCCGGCCAGCTCGGCGCGCAGCCGGGTGACCAGGGAAGGAAGGGCGTCAGCGTCCACCGCGACACGGTCGGGATCGATGTCGAGGACGAGCTCCCGAACGAGGTCGGCACCGGTGCCGCTCGCGAAGATGGGCACGTCCGCGGCGCGCAACCGGCGAAGCAGCGACACCTGATCGTCACTGACCGCCGGGCGGCCGGCAACGGTCCCCGGCACTACCAGTGCATCCACCGCCTCGGACACGACCTCGTCCGGGGCGGTGTCCCCGAGCACCGGGTATCCCAGGTGGCTCTCACACGGGCCCTGCCCCGGACCGACGACCTTGACCTCCGCCCCCTCCTCCCTGGCGCGCAGGACTGGGTACCAGAACTCGAGTTCCTGGTAGCCGTCGAAGGCGAAGACGACGATCGAACGGTTGGACAAAGTCATGAGGAAGTCGCCTGGCCTCTCAGAGAACTGGTCTTACATGTGAACCAGTTGCAGTGTGCCACACGACCGATCGGTTGGGAAGGCCGCCATGAACTGCCGTAACGGCCTGGAATCGGGCCTGTACAACCAGTGGTGTCACCGCTGATACAGGAGCAGCGCCTGATGCCCGAGTGTTGATCGCCGGGCCCATCACCGACGCGGTGGCCAAGCGCAAGCCGGCGCGGCCGGGCCTGCTGGAGCGGGCCCGCACGGCCGGGTTACAGCCGATCGGACGGATCCTCGGATCGGCGCTCGAGGGCCGGGGCACCGATCGCCCCGGCCGTCAACGCCGTTGCGTCATGCCTCCGCCGCGACCGGGCGGCGGCGGGTGAGCCATGGGAAGAAGTACCGGCGGAACCCGGCGACGGTGAGCAGCAGCGCGGCGGCGGGCACCAGCCAGGTGCGGCCGACCGGGTAGAGCGCGACCGGGCCGCCCGCGCTCAGGTAGACCGTGTCCGACGGGCTGCAGTGGATGGTGGCGGGTCCGTCGTACCAACGCTCCAGCCGCGGGCCGAACACGGCGCCCCAGGTCCAGAAGCCGGACCGGTGGGTGAGGGCGACCGTGCGGTTGGCGCCGGAGGCCGGCCAGACCTCGCAGGTGGCGTCGGAGGACTGCCGCAGCGTGAGGACGAGGTCGCCGGAGGAGGGCAGGTCGCGCTCGTGGTCCGTGAGGGGCACGAACGTGACCTGCGCCCAGACGTACACCGTGGCCCAGAGCAGGGCCAGGGCCGGGCCGAGGATGCGGCATGCCCAGGTCAGGACGCGGGACACGGTTCAGTCCTCCTCGGCGAGCTGCCGGATCCGGGCCCGGCCGGCCTCCCGCAGGTCCTGGCGCTCCTGCGGGGAGAGGTTGTCGAGGTACTCCGTGAAGGCGCGCAGTCCGGTCTGCAGGTGCTCGCCGTATGCGCGGCTGAGCACGGCCTGGCGCAGGCCGATCCGCCCGGCCAGCACGTCGTCCGCCATCTCGCGCAGGTCGTCGCCGGCCGCGCCGCCGGCGAGCCGGTCCAGGGCCTGCCGCAGCGCCCGCGCGACGCCGGGGTCGCCGTGGGCGACGCTGGTGAGTTCTCGCCCGAGGTGTTCGGCGGGGTCGGTGCCGCTCATGGTCAGTTCCCTCCGGGCAGAGTCGGCATGGTGCTGTGCTCCATGGAAATGCCGCTGAACCCGGCGACGACGTCCGGCGACGTGCCGACGATCGTGCCGATCTGCCCGACGACGGCCTGGATGGCCGCATCGGCCAGGCCGATCATGCGCAGCAGCTTGTCGCACAGCTCGATGATCTCCCAGACCTCGTAGGCGGCGACGCCGTAGCCGATCGCGCCGCCGATGAGGGTCTCCGACGTCGCGGTGCCCGCGGCGGCGGCGATGCCGGCCACGATCGCGGCGTCGATGATGGCCGCGGCGACCGGGCCCCCGGAGATGGCGAAGTGGTATGCCGCGTCCCCGGCGGTCTTGTACTGCTCGTGCAGGTGGTCGAGCGTGGCCTTGTGCGCGATGCAGCGCTGGGCGAGGTCCTCGAAGTGGATCCAGGCGGCGTCGGCCGCCTGGCCGGACCAGTAGCCGTCCAGCTCGTCGTTGCCGGTCTTGACGTTCCAGCCGACGGCCTCGAAGAAGCTCCCGAGGTTGGTGAACATGCCGGCGGCCCGGCCGTAGGCGCGCCAGTCGCCGCCGAGGCGCTCCATCGCGTCCTCGACCGGGTTGGAGCCGACCAGCCCGGAGATCGCGGCCATCACCCAGGCGCCGGGGTCGAGGTAGTCGATGGCCTCGTGGAAGGCGGTCAGCGGGTCCTCGGGGTGCTCCGGGTCGGCCGGCGGGCGCAGGTACGAGGTCGGATCGAGGCCGTCGGCGAAGCTCGGCGGCCGCTCGACGTCGGCGGGGGAAACGTTGGCCATCAGGGCTTCCACCGTCCGTTGTCGTAGTGCGAGAGGGTGTAGTCCTCGCGGTCGTTGTACTGGTCGAGCTTGCCGTCGAAGTCGGCGGCCGCGGTCTGGTCGGTGTGCCCGTAGTAGCCGGCCGCCCGGTGCAGCGCCGACGCGCCGCCGGCACACGCGTCGCGCAGGCCGTCCAGCTCGGCCCGCAGCGCGTTCATGATGGTCTCGTGCGCGTTGCCGAGCAGCGCCAGCCAGCCCTGCTCCCCGCCGCTGATCTCGCCGTTGGCCTCCGCGTACTCCTTCGCGTCGCGGGTGGCCTCCTTCGCGCGGTCGAGCAGGTCGCCGTACCTGCCGACGTACTCGGCGTGAACGCTGAACCGCTGCACACCTTCCCCCGTTCCACAGTGGTTACCGTGCCGCGATGATGACGGCCTGCACCCCGTAGGCGGCGGCGGCCAGCACGGCGGTCGCCACCAGCCAGGACGCCCCGCGGCGCACGGCCAGGAACCCGGTGAGCACGGCGACGGCCAGGAACACCTCCGCCACCACGGCCAGGGCGAGCTGTCCCGCCCGCAGGTGGGCCGCGAACGGTCCGGCCGCCGCCGGCAGGGCCAGCAGCGCGAGCAGCAGCACGACCCGCAGCCGCAGCCGTCGCAGCGCCCGCTGGCGCACCGAGCCCGGATCGTAGGCGACCCCCGGACGTCGATCCCCGTCACTCACGGCTGGCAAGCTACCACGCGACGGCCGGGGCCGCGGGGCATCGACCGGCCTGAGCGTCCTTACCGTCGCCGGTTCTGCCAACTCGTGCGGCATTTCCGTGCGCGCGAAGCCCGAAACGGCCCCGGCCCATAAGGACCGGAGCCGTCGTACCCGCTCTGATGAGCGGCGACCTCAGTCGTCGAACTCGTAGCCACGCTCGTTGGCGAGCGCGACGAGCCGCCGCACCCGGTCCGCGTCGTTCGCAACCTGGCTCATGAGGGCTCCGAGCCGCTCCAGCGCGGGCCGATCGGCGCCATAGGCCACAAACATGCCGCCCTCGGGGTCATAGTTGAAGCGGCCCTCCAGGTCAGGCGCCTCGGTGGCGACGAGCAACTGGGCGACCCCCTCCCAGAAGTAGCCGTTCGCCTCATGACCAAGCTCCTCCACGACCTCGTCAACGGCCGTGCTCCCGGCATTCAGCAGCAGCGAGTGCTTGCCCGGCTGCGTCTCGAGCATCTTCAGTGGCTCCACCACCACATCATAAATTCGCCCACGCGTTCGGCAGGTCGACTCTCGGCGGCGGTCCCGGCGCCGTACGCCGCGTGCCCGTGGCCGGGCGCGCCGCGGAGCACGGCGGCTACGCGTAGGCGGCGTCGGCGGCGCGCAGGCGGTCGAACCACGGGGCGAGTTCGGCGTCGATGCGCTGCGCCTCGGGCTCGGACATGGTCACGGCGGGCGGGTGGTCGCCGCGGGCCCCGACCATGTGCGCCCGGCGCCCGGCCGGCGGGTGGGTCGCGCGCAGCGACGCCTCGACCCGCAGCGACCGCTGGCGCAGCTGGTCCAGGTCCCGGCCCCGCCGGGCGGCCTGGCCCGCGGTACGCCAGTCCGCCGGGCTGGCCGGGCGGCCGTGCAGCGCCTTCAGGGCTGCGGCCAGCCCGGAGGTGACGAGCAGGAACTCGACCAGGGCGGCCACGGCGGCGGTGCCGGCGGCCTCGGCGGCGATCTGGTCGGCGAGGTACTCGGCCCGCTGGCCGTCGCGCCGGGCCGCCACGAGCAGGGCCGTGTACGGCAGGTACAGCGGCAGCAGGATCACGAAGGCCAGCGGGCCGAACACGCGCAGCAGCGCCCCGCCCAGCGCGTCGATGATCGTGGCCAGGGTGTTGAGCGCCGTGCTGACCAGCCGGCCGTCGCGCACGTCCTGGTTGACGAAGTGGCCCAGTTCGTGGCCGATCAGGCCGGCGCGCTGCTGGGCGGGCAGCGCGGCCCACAGCGGCAGGCCCAGGCAGAGCACCCGGCGCCGGCCGATCCGCATGGTCCACGCGTTGACGCCGGCCTCGACCGCCACCACGTCGGGCATCGGCGCGCCGGCCGCCGCGGCGACCCGCTCCAGGGCCGCGAACAGGGTCGGCGCGGCCTCCCGCGGGACCTCCCACACCCCCACCGGGAGCTTGCGGACGAACCGGGGGCGCCCCGCGACGGCCAGCAGCACGAGGAACGGGCCGAATATCGGCGCGCCGGCGACGATCAGGTACAGGCCGAGCAGCAGCAGCACGGGCGGGAGGGTGACGACCAGCGCGGCCAGCGCGAGCACGAGCAGCCGGCCGGTCCGTGGGCCGCGGCGGGGCAGCGCGCCGCCGGACGCGCGGGCGAAGGCGCGCGCGTCGAGGAAGTACGCCAGCCGGTGAGCCAGGCGGTCCAGCAGCGGATTACCCCATTCCGACGGCATTGTCCGGCGGTCGTACGCCGCCAGGTGCCACTGGCACGCGGGGCACCACGGCACCTCGGCCGGGGGCGCCGACATCCGCTGTGAGCAGCGGGGACAAACCTCACTCCGAGGGGGCACGGCTGCACATTGTGCGGCATCCGTGGCATGCTCGGCAGGTGACCCCCGAGGATCTCAAGCACCTGCGCCGGGCCCGCGACCTGATCGACCGGGAGTACGCCAGCCCGCTCGACGTCCCCGCGATGGCCCAGGCGGCGCTGATGTCCCCGGCCCACTTCTCCCGGCAGTTCCGCGCGGTGTTCGGCGAGACGCCGTACACGTACCTGATGACCCGGCGCATCGAGCGGGCCAAGGCCCTGCTGCGCCGGGGTGACCTCTCCGTCACCGAGGTGTGCCTGGCCGTGGGGGCCACGTCGCTGGGCTCGTTCAGCACCCGGTTCACGGAGCTGGTCGGGGAGAGCCCGAGCGCCTACCGCTCCCGCAACCACACCGCCACCGCGGTCATCCCCGGGTGCTGGGTCAAGATGGTGACCCGTCCGAGCCGCCACCCGCAGACGCGGGCCGACGCGGCCCGGTAGGTTCGTGGCATGGAGCTGACGCTGCAATGCACGTTCCTGGAGGTCGACGACCACGAGGCGGCGATCGCGTTCTACTGCGACACGCTCGGCCTCGAGGTACGCCAGGACGTCAAGATGGACGACGCGCGCTGGCTGACCGTCGGGCCGAAGGACCAGCCCGAGATCGGCATCGTGATGCAGACGGCCGGCGCGGGGCGCTCCCCCGACGACGCCCGGTCGATCCGGACCATGCTGGCCAAGGGGTCGCTCGGCGGCCTGGTCTTCCAGACCGACGACGTGGACGCGCTGTACGAGCGGGTCGCGGCGAGCGGAGCCGAGGTGCTGCAGGAGCCGATGGACCAGTTCTACGGCCTGCGCGACTGCGCGTTCCGGGATCCTTCCGGCAACATGGTACGAATCAACCAGAAACCAAAGGCGTAGTCGCACACCCTTCCAGCAGCAGGGCCCCGGGCGGCGCCACCGAGGAGAGCGGGCCGGAGGCGCCGTAGCGGTGGCCCTGGCCGTACCGGCAGCCGAGCGCGGCCATCGCCGCCCCCTGCCGGTCGGTCTCGATCCCCTCGGCGACCACGGTGACGCCCATGCCGGTGCAGATCTGCACGATGGAGCGGCAGATCGCCTCGCTGCGCCCGCCGTCGGCGAGGGTGAACGAGCGGTCCAGCTTCACCTCGTCGACCGGCATGGCGTGCAGCTGGGCCAGGGCGTTGTAGCCGGTGCCGAAGTCGTCGAGGGCGAAGCGGACGCCGAAGCGGCCGAGCCGGTGCACGGCGCCGGCGGCCGCGCCCAGGTCGGGCAGCGGGGCGGTCTCGGTGAGCTCCAGCAGCAGCCGGTGCGGGGCAAGCCCGTGGCGGCGCACCGCCGCGCAGACCGTCTCCTCGTGCTCGGGGAGGCCCAGCCGGGCGGCGGAGGTGTTGACGTGCACGGCGATGCTCGCCCACGGGCCGCGGAAGGCGGCGGCGTCGCGGCAGGCCCGGTCCAGCACGAAGTCGTCGACCAGGCGGATGAGCCCGATCTCCTCGGCGGTGGCGATGAACAGGTCGGCCGAGACCGGGCCCAGGCTCGGGTGGGTCCAGCGGGCCAGCGCCTCCACGGCCACCACCGTGCCGTCGTGCAGCCGGACGATCGGCTGGTAATGCACGTCCAGGCCCGGCGCGCAGCCGTCCTCGGAGCGCAGGGTCGCGGCCAGGGCCTCGGCGAGGTCCGAGGTGCCCGTGCCATCGGGGAGGTCGACGCGGTACCGCACCAGCCGCCCCTTCCCCCGCCGCTTCCCCGCGTACATGGCGGCGTCGGCGCGGCGCAGCAGGGCGTCGGCCGACGGCACCGGCCCGTGCGCGCCCGCCTCGACGAGCCCGACGCTGGCGCCCACGGCGATGGTCTCGCCGTCGAGGTCGAAGGGGCGGCGGACCTCGGCCATCACCCGCTCGGCCGGCCCGCCGGGGTCGTCGGCCCCCTCGAGCAGGATCGCGAACTCGTCGCCGCCGACCCGGGCCACGGTGTCGCCCTCCCGCACGGCGCCGCGCAGCCGGTCGGCAACCTGGCGCAGCAGCCGGTCGCCGGCGTGGTGGCCGTGCCGGTCGTTGACCGCCTTGAAGTCGTCGAGATCGCAGAAGAGCACCGCGAGCGGCCGGCCGTCGCGCTGGTGCAGGGCCAGGGCGTGGCCGAGCCGGTCGTGGAACAGCACCCGGTTGGCCAGGCCGGTCAGGGCGTCGTGAAAGGCCTGGTGGGTCAGGCGGGCCTGGCTCAGCGAGAGCCGGTCGAGCAGCACGGCGTTCTCCAGCAGCGTGATCGCCTGCCGGATGATGAGCAGCGAGATGACCGCCGTCTCGACCGCGATCTCCACGCCGTCCATCGGCTCGTCGCGGGCGAGCTGGACGATGAACAGCACGCCGGTGAGGGCGACCGGGACGTACGGCAGCAGCATGAACGCCCACCGGGTGCGCGGGCGAGCCGAGGGCGCGTCCTCGGGCCGGGCGGGGGTGAGCGCGGCGACGGCGACGAGGGCCTGGCCGGCGACGAACCCGGCGTCGGCGGCCGGCGGCATCGAGGTGGCGCCCCTGGAGACGAGGTACGCGAACACGCTGTCCGACAGCGACAGGCTCAGCAGCCCGGCGCCGAGGAGGGCGAGCTGGCCGCGGTTGGCCGGCGCGGCGGTGGCCAGCAGCAGGATCACGATGACGGTCAGCACGAGGTCGGTGACCGGGTAGGCGATGGCGACCGAGTAGGCCAGCGGAGTGCCGGCGCCGGCCGTGACCACCGAGCCGAGGGCGGTGGCCCAGGTGAGCACGAAGAGGGCGCCGACCACGATCAGCCCGTCGAGCACCATGAGCAGCTGGCCGGGGCGGCGGCGCGGTGACCCGGCCGGCGGGCGGGCCGAGGCCAGCGAGACGACGGCGGGCAGGGCGAGAACCGGCAGGGTGAGGTACCCGGCGTCGGCCAGGGACGGGGAGGGCAGCGCGTCGGCGCCGGAGAGCTGGTACCAGCTCCACAGCGCCTGCCCGGCGGTCCAGCCCAGCGCCGCCCCGCCCATCCAGAGCCGCCACCACCGCTGCGCGCCCTCGTGCCGGGCCGCGGTGATCCAGCAGGCCAGGGTGGCGGCGGCGCCGGCGAGGAACTGGCCGGCGTCGTCGACGAGCTGGGACCACCATGGGGAGAGCAGGCCCAAGCCCCCCAGCGTGACCACGACGGCCACGAACAAGGCCGCGACCAGGAGCGGCTTCGGCGCACGCGGCAACGAGACCATCCTCACCGGAGGTGATCAGGACGATACGCGGGCTACCGTACCGCACCGGCCCGCCCTGGCACACGGGATCGCCGACGATCCCTGAAGCGATCGTTATGGTCGTGGCATGGAGACCGTCTACCTACTCGTGCACAGCCCGCTCATGGGCCCGGCGACCTGGGCCCCGGTGGCCGGGCGCCTGCGGGCGGCCGGGGCGGCGGTCGCGGTGCCGTCGC
>NZ_JBFAZW010000105.1:0-38746 GCF_040682015.1 Dactylosporangium sp. NPDC051485 | reverse complement strand
GGCGCGGCCCCACCCGCGCCGAGGACATCCTGGGTGCTGCCGCGCGGGGCAATGCCGCGCCGGCGGCGAAGGGCACCCGCTGGTGGTCCCGCGGCGGGGGCGGCGACGCACCCGCCCCGGCCCCGGCGATCCCGGCGCAGCGCGAGCCGGTCACCGCCGGTACCAGCAGCGCCGGGCTGCCCATCCGCGTCCCGCTGGCCCAGCTGCCGGGCGACCCGACGGGCCAGGTGCCCGCCGAGCCCGAGCCGACCCAGCCGATCACGGTCGGGCACACCGAGCCGGACCCGGCTAGCGTGGGCAGCATGCTCACCCGGTTCTACAGTGGCGTGCACCGAGCCGCGAACGAGGACGAGGTGCCCACGGTGCCGATCAACGAACATCGAGGGAGCACGACGTGACCCTGAGCCAACAAGCACGCGACCTGAGCTGGCTGATCAACGCGTTCACCGAGCGGGTGCCCGGCATCGCCCATGCGGTGGTGGTGTCCTCCGACGGCCTCCTGGTGGCCGTCTCCGACCACCTGCCCCGCGACAGCGCCGACCAGCTGGCCGCCGTCACGTCCGGCCTGGTCTCGGTCACCAGCGGCGCCGCGCGGATCTTCGACGGCGACGAGGTCAAGCAGACCGTGGTCGAGATGGGCCAGGGCTTCTTCCTGGTCATGTCGATCCGGGACGGCTCGATCTTGGCCACGCTGGCCGGCCGGGAGGCGGACATCGGCGTGGTCGGCTACGAGATGGCCCGCCTGGCCAAGCAGGCCGGCGAGATGCTGACCCCGGCGCTCCGGGCCGAGCTGCAGCAGGCACTGCCCCGCTGAGCAGGCGCTGCTCGCTTCGGGGCCGGGACCTGCACCCGGCCCCGCTGGACTTCGCCCGTGCGGTGACATCCCCCCGAAAGCGACAAGTCGGGCACCCCGCACCACGGCTTAATTGGATTTATACCCCGTCAGGTCATATGTCCGAAAAGTCGTGGCACGCAGTGCCCGACTTTTCGGATCAACGGTGGCGGAACACGAAAGCGGCCCGGGTCGGTCGGGACCCGGGCCGCCTCTCGAGGGCGTCCTACTTGTCGAGGATCAGGCCGACCTTCTGGAACTCCTTCAGGTCGCGGTACCCGCACTTGGCCATCGCCCGCCGCAGCCCGCCGAAGAGGTTCAGCGCGCCGTCGGGGTCCTCGGACGGGCCGTAGAGCACCTTCTCCAGGCCGCCCAGCGAGGACTCGGCCGAGCCGAAGGAGCCGCGGGGCAGGTTCGGGTGGCTCGCGGCCGAGTGCCACCAGGCGCCGCCGCCCGGGGCCGACTCGCTACGCGAGAGCGGCTCGCCGACCATCACGGCGTCGGCGCCGCAGCCCAGCGCCTTGGCGATGTCGCCCGAGGTCTGGATGTTGCCGTCGGCGATGATGTGGACGTACCGCCCGCCGGTCTCGTCCAGGTAGTCGCGCCGGGCGTCGGCGGCGTCGGCGATCGCGGTCGCCATGGGCACCCGGATGCCGAGCACGCGGTCGGTGGTCGACCACTCGTCGGCCCCGATGCCGACGATGACGCCGGCCGCGCCGGTGCGCATGAGGTGCAGCGCGGTCTGGTAGTTGGTGCAGCCGCCGACGATGACCGGCAGGTCGAGGTCGGCGATGAACTCCTTGAGGTTGAGCGGCTCGTCGGTGGTCGAGACGTGCTCGGCCGACACCAGCGTGCCCTGGATGACCAGGATGTCCACGCCGGCGTCGAGGATCACCGGGGCCAGCGCGAGCGTGTGCTGCGGCGACACCCGCACGGCGACCGTGACACCGCCGTCGCGGATCTCCTTGACCCGCTCGACGATCAGCTCCGGCTTGATCGACTCGGCGTAGACCTCCTGCAGCCGCCGGGTGGCCGGCGCCTCGTCGTCCAGGCCGGACAGCTCCTCGAGGATCTTGGTCGGATCGGCATACCGCGTCCAGAGGCCCTCGACGTTGAGCACGCCGAGCCCGCCGAGCTTGCCGAGCGCGACGGCGGTGGCGGGGCTCATCGTGGCGTCGGACGGGTGCGCCACGCACGGGATCTTGAACGGATACGCGTCGAGCTGCCAGTTCGTCGACACGTCGTCGACGTCCCGGGTGCGGCGCGTCGGAACGATGGCGATGTCGTCCAGGTGGTAGCCACGCCGGGCGCTCTTACTGAGCCCGATCTCGACCACGTCACGCATGTCGGCTCCTGTTGAATTCGGGGTGTACGTCCACTCCGCTACCGCGAGTGGTAGTTCGGCGCCTCGACGGTCATCTGGATGTCGTGCGGGTGGCTCTCCTTGAGCCCGGCCGCGGTGATCCGGATGAGCCGGGCACGCTCGTGCATCTCGGCGATCGTGGGCGCGCCGACGTAGCCCATGCCGGAGCGCAGGCCCCCGATGAGCTGCTGGGCGACCGCGGACAGGGGCCCGCGGTAGGCGACCTGGCCCTCGATGCCCTCGGGGACGAGCTTGTCGTCGGAGTTCACGTCGTCCTGGAAGTAACGGTCCTTGGAGTAGGAGCGCGCCTGGCCCCGCGACTGCATGGCGCCGAGGGAGCCCATGCCGCGGTACGTCTTGAACTGCTTGCCGTTGATGAAGATCAGGTCGCCGGGGCTCTCCTCGCAGCCGGCGAGCAGGCTGCCCAGCATCACGGTGTCGGCGCCGGCGGCGATGCCCTTGGCGATGTCGCCGGAGTATTGCACGCCACCGTCGGCGATCACCGGCACGCCGAGCGGGCGGCAGGCGCGGGCGGCCTCCATGATCGCGGTGATCTGCGGCACCCCGACGCCGGCGATGACGCGGGTGGTGCAGATCGAGCCCGGGCCCACGCCGATCTTGACCGCGTCGGCGCCGGCCTCGGCGAGCGCCTTGGCGCCCTCGTAGGTGGCCACATTGCCACCGACCACGTCGACCGAGGTCTCCTTCTTCAGCCGCTGGACCATCTCCACGACCTGGCGGTTGTGCCCGTGCGCGGTGTCCACCATGACGATGTCGAGCCCGGCGTCGATGAGCGTGCGGGCCCGCTTGTAGGCGTCCTCGCCGACGCCCACGGCGGCGGCGACCCGCAGCCGGCCGGCCTCGTCCTTGGTCGCGTGCGGGAACTTCTCGCTCTTGGAGAAGTCCTTCACGGTGATGAGGCCGCGCAGCTTGCCGCCCTCGTCGACGATCGGCAGCTTCTCGATCTTGTGCTGCCGCAGCAGCGCGAGGGCCTCGTCCTTGCTCACCCCGACGCGGGCGGTGATCAGCGGGGCCACGGTCATGATGTCGCGGACCCGGGTGTTCGGGTCGGACACGAAGCGCATGTCGCGGTTGGTGACGATGCCGACCAGCTGGCCGTCGGCGTCGGTGACCGGCACGCCGGAGATGCGATACCGCCCGCACAGCCTGTCGACCTCGCCCAGCGTGTCGTCGGGCGAGCAGGTGACCGGGTTGGTGACCATGCCGGCCTCGGAGCGCTTGACCATGTCGACCTGCTGCGCCTGGTCGTCGATCGACAGGTTGCGGTGCAGCGTGCCGATGCCGCCCTGCCGGGCCATGGCGATCGCCATCCGAGCCTCGGTCACCGTGTCCATGGCGCTGGACACCAGTGGCATCCGGAGCGTGATGTTGCGGGTGATACGGCTGGAGGTGTCCACGGCGCTGGGCACCACGTCCGATTCGCCCGGAAGCAGCAGCACGTCGTCGAAGGTCAGGCCCAAAGGCAGCACGTCAGGTCGGGAGAAGTCCATGAAGCGCATCCCAGCTCTCGGTCGTCCGGCGGGTGCGTCTCATCGTACTTCCGCCTCGGCGCCGCACCCGCCCGCCATGGCAGAGCCGTGCCCGGGCCCACACCGGGGCCGAATAGGGCTACCGTTGAGGCGTGCACGAAGAGCCCATCGACCCGTTCGCCGGTGACCCGGCCGATCCATCGGCCGAGCTCAGCGAAAACGGGGCCGACGACCCGTTGACCGCCGCCGAGCGCCAGGACGTTCTCGAGGACCTTGCCGACCTCGAGATCTACCAGGCGCTGCTCACGGCGATCGGCGTGCGCGGGCTCGTCATCGAGTGCGAGGACTGCCACGAGCCGCACTACTTCGACTGGGACCTGCTACGGGGCAACCTGAAGCACCTGCTGACGTCCGGGCGGCCGCGCGTGCACGAGCCCGCCTTCGACCCCGACCCGGACCATTACGTCACATGGGAGTACGCGCGGGGTTACGCTGACGGGGTCCACGACGCACTGGCGAGTGCGACGGACGACAACGAAAGCTGACCCGAAGCTGACCTGAACAGGTGACCGTTTAGGTTTGTCGCGCGGCGGGTACCGCTGCGGCATGCCCTGGACGGCCTGCCTCGATCGGCCTCAGCCCCTCGGCGCCGCGCACCCGATGGAGCGTGCGTGCGCTGACCCGTCCGGCGCGGCCGCGGGGGCGGATGCCGTGGGCCCGGTCCGGACCCCAGGCATCGACTCGACGGCGCGGGGCAACCCGGTCAGCCCCTGCTGTTCGCTCGCACAAGGCGCCGGCCCACAAAGCATCAACCCACGAGGCGTCAGCCCAGATAGCGCCGGCCCACAAAGCATCAACCCACGAGGCGTCAGCCCGCATAGCGCCAGCCCACAAAGCGCCAGCTCACGGGGCATCAGCCCACAAAGCATCAGCTCACGAGGCGTCAGTCCACGAGGCGTCAGCTCACGAGGCCGGCACGGAACGCCGCCGCTACGGCGTGCGCCCGGTCACGCGCACCCAGCTTCCGGAACAGCCGGCGAGCGTGCGTCTTGACCGTGTCCTCGGAAACGAACAGCTCGCGCCCGATCTCGGCGTTGCTCTTGCCGTCCGCCATGCCCCGCAGCACCTGCAGCTCCCGCTCGGTGAGCTCGACCCGCCGGCGGGGTGCCTCGCCCGGCCCGTCGCCGCGCTGCTGCGGCACCCCGGCCCCGGCGATGCGGGCCCCCGGCACGCCGACCGCCGTCCTCGCGGTGCCCGGCAGCCCGCGGGCGGCCTGCAGCGCGTTGCCGGCGGCCTGGGTCGGCGCGCCCACGCGGGACTGCAGCACCGGATCGCCGTTGTTGCGGCCGACCTGGCTCAGCACCAGCAGCACGGCCTTCGCGAGGGTCGTCACCGGGTCGGCCGTGTCGACGCGGATGACCGCGCGGGCACCGGCGGCGATCGCCGCGGCGGCGGCCCGGGGCTCCTCCGTGCCGAAGAAGACCACCGTCGCGGCCGGCGACACGGCCAGCACGCGCCGGGAGAACTCCGCGCTGTCGGGGCGGGACAGCGCCGGGTCCGCCAGCACCAGGTCGACCGGCTGCTCACTGAGTCGCGCCAGGGCCTCGACCATCGTGACGGCGGTCCGCACCGCGTGTGCCACTCCCAGCCTGGCCGCGGCTGCGGCGACCGTCTGTGCCGCGACCTGTGTTCGCACACACACCAAAATCGTACGCACCGTCGTGCTCCTCTCTCTCAAAGAGAGAAACACGAAATCGCTAGATCTAGACGTGGTTTCGCCGCGATTGGCCTACGAGAAATTGATCGACGACATGCCGTTACCTGTGGCGGTCTCGTGCGTTGTACAGAGGCTGTGCGACGCGCGAATTCCAGGCCGCACGCCTGGAAGGAGGAGCGAATGACCAACGTGACTCGCCTGCCCGGTCCCATCGCGGACGTTTGGGACTGGCAGCGGCTCGGACTGTGCCGCGGACGGGACAGCGCCCAGTTCTTCCATCCCGACGGGGAACGCGGCGCCTCGCGCGGCCGCCGGGAGGCCGCCGCCAAGAACGTGTGCCGGGCCTGCCCGGTGCGCGCCGAGTGCGCCGCCCAGGCGCTCGCCACCCGCGAGCCGTACGGCGTGTGGGGCGGCTTCACCGAGGGCGAGCGGCTGCGGCTACTGGCCCTGGGCTGGGAGGACGCCGCCGACCGGCGCCACGGCAAGATCGACGTGGCGCGGCTGGAGGCCAAGCTCGGCCTGCGCCCGACGCCGCCCGTGCCGCAGGCCAATGCCGGACCGCAGCAGCCGCTGCGCGTGGCGCCCGGGGGCCGCCCCGGCCCGACGCACCCGGCGCCGGGCGTGCCGTCGCAGCGCCGGCCGCAGACGTCGGCGGGCACGACCCGGTCACGCACCGCCGCCCGCTGACCTACCTGGACGTCCGCCTCAGGGGACGTCCACCTCAATCGAGTGCCACCCCGTGGCGCCGTCGGGGTCCGGCGGCGCCACGGCGTCTGTCTGGGTCTGCCCGCCGTTGTCGGTGGCGCGCACCGTCAGCCGGTGCCGGCCGGGGGTGGCCCGCCACTTGAGCGTCCACTGCCGCCAGGTGTCGATCGACGGTACCGGGAGCAACGTCGCCGCCTGCCATTCCCCGTCATCGACGCGGACCTCGACCTTGGAAATGCCCCGGTGCTGGGCCCAGGCCACGCCGGCAATCATGACGTCGCCGGCCTTCGGCTTGCCGCCATTGCGCGGCGTGTCGATTCTCGATTCGGTCTTGATCGGCCCCTGCGCCGCCCATCCGCGCTTGATCCAATACGCGTCGAAATCGGCGAACGACGTCAGTTCGAGTTCTACGAGCCATTTTGTCGCGGAGACGTAGCCGTACAGTCCGGGCACCACCATCCGCACCGGAAAACCGTGCTCGATGGGCAGCGGCTCGCCGTTCATGGCGATCGCGAGCATCGCGTCCCGCCCGTCGAGCAGCACCGCCGTGGGCGTGCCGGCGGTGAACCCGTCGCTGGAGCGGCTCACCACCTGGTCGGCCCCCGCCTTCGGGCGCGCCTCGCGAATCAGGTCGGCCACCCGGACGCCCTGCCACCTGGCGTTGCCGATGAGCCCGCCGCCGACCTCGTTCGAGACGCAGGCCAGCGTGATGTACCGCTCGATCATCGGCCGCCGCAGCAGTTCCTGGTAGCTGATGGTGATCTCCTTCTCCACCCGGCCGTGGATGCGCAGCTGCCAGTCCCCGCTGGTCAGCTGCGGCACCACCAGCGCCGTGTCGATCAGGTAGAAGTCCTTGTTCGGGGTGACGAAAGGGGCGAGGCCGACGGCCTCGGACGGCAGCGGCGACGCGGCGGTGTCCGGCGGCACCGGGGGTAGGTCGATCGCGGCCCGGTCGGCCTCGACCCCGCGGCGGGTGGACCACCAGCGGCTCGCGAGGCCCAGGACGGCGGCTCCCACGAGCGTGTACCCGGCCGAGCGCAGGAACGCCCGCCGCTGCTCGGGCGTGGCGTTGTACCCGGCCTCGCGGGTGAACAGCCAGCGCAGGACGGCGACGCCGGCCAGCGCCCCGACGAGCGTGGGGACGAACGCGTACCAGGGCGCGGCGTGCCGGCTGAGCGCGGCGGCGATGCCGATGGCGGCGAAGAGCCCGATGCCGGCGTACCCGATGATCTCCCGCTTGGCCGCGAAGACGCCGATGACCACGGCGAACGCGGCGAGCACGGCGATGGTGCCGACGCTCAAGGCCAGCTTGTCGTAGGTGTAGAAGACCTGGACCGCGAAGTCCTTGACCGCGGCCGGAACGTTGTCGATGACCACGCCGCCGACGCTCACCAGCGGGGACGTGGTGGCGCCGGTGAGGATGGCGACGGCCTCGGCGACGCCCAGGGCCACGACGGCGGCGGTCAGCGCGGCGAGCGCCCCGAACCTGCGAGTGTGCACGCCCCTAGCATGCGGCGCTCATCGGAGCGGCTCCAACAACGGTAATCACTCCCTAAGCTTTGGGCGCCGAGCCGCGCTTGCCGAATGGCGCAAAAACGCCCAACTGCTGATAAGCCGGGCGCCGCCGATCGGACCAAGACGCGTTACCAGAGCATGCAAAAGGGCCCGGGACGGCAGAAGCGCCGCCCCGGGCCCGTTCACAAACAGGTCAGAAGCCCGGGCCGTGCGAGTGCCCGTGCCCGTGGCCGTGCCCGCCCGCAGCAGCCGGCTCCGGCGCGGCCGGCTTCTCGACGATCAGGCTCTCCGTCGTCAGCAGCAGGCCGGCGATCGAGGCGGCGTTGGCGACCGCGCTGTGCGTCACCTTCACCGGGTCGACGATGCCGGACTTCACCAGGTCGACGTAGTCGCCCGTGGCGGCGTCCAGGCCGTGGCCGAAGTCGAGCGCCTGGACCTTGCCGACCACGACGTACCCGTCGAAGCCCGCGTTCTGGGCGATCCACCGCAGCGGCTCGACCAGGGCCTTGCGCACGATCGACACGCCGACCTTCTCGTCGCCGGTGAGGCCGAGGTCGCCGTCCAGGACCGAGAGGACCTGGGTCAGGGCGGCGCCGCCGCCGGGGACGATGCCCTCCTGCACCGCGGCCTTGGTCGCGGAGATCGCGTCCTCGATGCGGTGCTTGCGCTCCTTCATCTCGACCTCGGTCGCCGCGCCGGCCTTGATGACCGCCACGCCGCCCGCGAGCTTCGCGACGCGCTCGTTGAGCTTCTCCTTGTCCCAGTCGGAGTCGGAGGCCTCGATCTCCTTGCGCAGCTGCTCGACGCGCCCCTCGACCTCGGACTTGTCGCCGCCGCCGTCCACGATCGTGGTCAGGTCCTTGGAGACCACCACGCGGCGGGCGGTGCCCAGCTGCTCCAGGCCGACGCCCTCGAGCTTGTAGCCAAGCTCCGGGGCGACCAGCTCGGCGCCGGTCAGGATCGAGATGTCCTGCAGCATCGCCTTGCGGCGGTCGCCGAAGCCGGGCGCCTTGACCGCGACGATCTTGAAGGTCTTGCGGATCGCGTTCACGACGAGGGTGGACAGGGCCTGGCCCTCGACGTCCTCGGCGATGATCAGCAGCGGCTTGTTGTTCTGGACGATCTTCTCCAGGAGGGGCAGCAGCTCCTCGATGGCGGAGATCTTCTGGGTGGTGACCAGGACGTAGGTGTCCTCGAGGACAGCCTCCTGGGCCTCCACGTCGGTCACGAAGTGCGGCGACACGAAGCCCTTGTCGAACTGCATGCCCTCGGTGACCTCGAGCTCGGTCGTGAGGGTCGAGCCCTCCTCGACCGTGATGACGCCGTCGCGGCCGACCCGCTCCATCGCCGAGGCGATGAGGTCGCCGATGGTGGCGTCCTGCGCGGAGATGGTGGCGACCTGCGCGATCTCGGTGTGGCTCGCGACCGGGGTGGCCTTGTCCTTGAGGGCCTGCACGACCGCGGCCGAGGCCGCGTCGATGCCGCGCTTGAGCCCGGCCGGGTTGGCGCCGGCGGTCACGTTGCGCAGGCCCTCGCGGACGAGCGCCTGGGCCAGGACCGTGGCCGTGGTGGTGCCGTCGCCCGCCACGTCGTTGGTCTTGGTGGCGACCTCCTTGACCAGCTGCGCGCCAAGGTTCTCGTACGGGTTGGCGAGCTCGATCTCCTTGGCGATCGTCACGCCGTCGTTGGTGATGGTGGGGGCACCGAACTTCTTGTCCAGGACGACGTTGCGCCCCCGGGGGCCGAGCGTGACCTTGACCGTGTCGGCCAGGCGGTTGACGCCGTGCTCCAGAAGGTGGCGCGCCTCGTCGGAGAAGCTCAGGATCTTCGCCATGCTTGTTGGATTCCCTTCAAAGCGACACCGCCCCGGCCGCCGAGCGACTGACGCACGGGTCCGGGGCGGTGGCCACTGCTTCTAGTGAAGAAAGGTCACTTCTCGATGACAGCGAGCACGTCGCGGGCCGAGAGCACCAGGTACTCCGCGCCGGCGTACTTGACCTCGGTGCCGCCGTACTTCGAGTAGATGACGGTGTCGCCGACCTTGACGTCGATCGGCACCCGGTTGCCCTTGTCGTCGATGCGACCCGGGCCCACCGCGATGACGGTGCCCTCCTGGGGCTTCTCCTTCGCGGTGTCCGGAATGACGATGCCCGAGGCGGTGGTCGTCTCAGCCTCGTTGGCCTGGACCAGGATGCGGTCCTCGAGCGGCTTGATCGCAACCTGCGTCGCGGTAGTCACGGGCATACCCTCCTGGGGTATCGAGCTTGCTCATCTAGTAGCCCGGTAGAGCCGTCGTCGCGGGTGCCGGCCCCGGCCGGGTTGACTGGCACCCTCGACACGAGAGTGCTAATCGGAGGTTATGTCGGCGGCTAGCACTCCGTCAACTAGAGTGCCAAACACGCCACGAAATCACCCGGCGATCATTGCGCATAATCGGCTGGTGGAGCTCGACGACCTGATGGCGCTGGACACCGAGGCCGGGCGGGCGGCGCTGGCCGCGGCCGCCGCGCAGCCCGAGGACGATCCGCTGGCCGCGGCCTCTGCGCTGCGGGCCCGCGGGTTCGCGCCGGCCCTGGCCGCGGCCGCGCTGACCCAGGCCGGGCTCCGGCGCAAGGCGGCCGCCAAGTTCGGCCCCGACGCCGCCGTGATGCTCTTCACGCGGGCCGGGCTGGAGCAAGCCACCCGGGCCGTCGTCGCCCGCCGCCGGGCCGCCCGGCTGGCCGCCGCCGGCGCGCGCCGCGTCGCCGACCTCGGCTGCGGGGTAGGCGCCGACACCATCGCCTTCGCCCGGGCGGGACTGCAGGTCTTGGCCGTTGACGCCGCCGCCGCCACGGCCGCCGTCGCGGAGGCCAACGTCCGCGCGCTGCGGCTGGCCGATGCGGTACGCGTACAGGCCCGCGACGCCACGGAGCTGGACCTCGCCGAGTTCGACGCCGTCTTCTGCGACCCGGCCCGCCGCACGACGGGCGGCCGCCGGGTGTTCGACCCCCGCGCCTACTCCCCGCCGTGGGACTTCGTCGCCGCCCTGCCGAGCCGGGTGCGCTACGCCGTGCTGAAGCTCGCCCCGGGCATCGACCACGCGCTGCTGCCCGAGGGCGCGGAGGGCGAGTGGGTGTCGGTCGACGGCGACGTGGTCGAGGCGGCCGCGTGGTGCGGGCCGCTGGCGAAGGCCCCGCGCCGGGCGACGGTCCTGCGCGGCGGGGAGGCGGTCGAGCTCACCGGCTCCGGCGAGGAGCGCGCCCCGGTCGGCCCGATCGGCGGCTACCTGCACGACCCCGACGGCGCCGTCGTGCGGGCCCACCTGGTGGCCGAGCTCGCCGAGTCGCTGGGCGGCACGCTGCTGGACCCCGAGATCGCGTACGTCACGACGGCGGGCGCGGCGCCGAGCCCCTTGGCCCGGCAGTACGAAATCCTCGAACGCCTGCCGATCGCCCTCAAGAAGCTGCGGGCCGCGCTGCGCGCCCTCGACGTCGGCGCGCTGCAGATCCTCAAGCGCGGCTCCGCCCACGACGTCGAGGACCTGCGCCGCCAGCTGCGCCTGGAGGGCTCGCGGTCGGCCGCGCTGGCGCTGACCAGGATCAACGGCGAGCACGCCGCACTGCTGCTCAGACCAGCGGGTGGCCCAGGCGCCGCTGCAGATCGCTGAGGACGTCCTCGGCCAGCAGGTCCGGGGGGCGCAGGCCGAGCTGGCCCATGAGCCGGCGGCCGGTGTCGCGGCACATCTCGTACGTCAACCGGTCATTGAGCCACCGCAGCCACTCGACGATGTCGTTGACGTAGAAGGCCACGCTCTGCTCGGAGTTGCGCTGCCGCCGCTCCTCGGCCACCACCAGCAGCGCCGCCGCCAGGCGCTTGCGCGGGAAGTCGTGGCCGGACAGGGCGTCGGCGACGGCATCGGCCCGGTGCCGGGGCGCGGTCGGCGACACCGTCAGCTTCGGAAACGGCGGCTCGCCGGCCGTCCAGACCTGCGCGCTGCGCGGCACGAACTCGGGCTCGAGCACCACGTCGACCCGGGAGGCGTGGCCGGGGTCGTCGACGGCGACGAGCACCCGCGGGCCGTAGCCGCTGACCTTGATGACGTACCGCGACGCCCCGCCGCCCTCCTCGACGCAGAACTTGGCGTCGGGCAGCTTGAGCACCCCGTCGAAGACCAGCCGGCCGACCCGCGGGCCGGCGCCCTGCCAGAGCCGCACCCGCACCGGCCCGACCTGCGGCCGCGCGGCAATGCGCACGTGGTGCTCGGTCGCGGTGACCGCGCCGTCGCCGTCGAACACGGAAAGGTCGACGGCGTTCGTGGCGCCCAGGAACAGGTGGCCGGGGCCGAGGTACAACTGGACCGCGCCGATCTGCATGTCGCTATTGTGGGCCAGTGGCGAGCAAGGGCACCCCGGCGACCGCACTGCTGACGCGCGCGAAGATCGTCTTCACCCCGCATACCTACGAGGTCGACCCCCGCGCCGCCTCCTACGGCGAGGCCGCCGCCGCGGCGCTGGGCGTCGACCCGTCGCGGCTGTTCAAGACCCTCGTGACCACCGTGGACGGGCAGCTCACCGTGGGTGTGGTGCCGGTCTCGGCGTCGTTGGACCTCAAGGCGCTGGCCGCCGCGGTGAGCGGCAAGCGGGCCGCGATGGCCGAGCCGGCCGCGGCCGAGCGGGCCACCGGCTACGTCACCGGCGGAATCTCCCCGGTCGGGCAGCGTTCCCGGCTGCCGATCGTGATCGACGAGTCCGCCTCGCAGCTGGCGACCATGTACGTCTCCGGCGGGCGCCGCGGCCTGCAGATCGAGCTCGCCCCGGCCGACCTCGTGCAGGTCACCGGGGCAACGCTGGCGCCGATCGCCGCGCACTGAAACCATGGGCGGCGTGCGGGCATCGGACGAGGACCGGCGGCGCGTGATCACGGTCCTGCAGCGGCACACCGAGGCGGGCCGGCTCACCCTCGACGAGTTCTCCGAGCGTGCGGGCACCGTCTACTCGGCCAGGACCATGGACGAGCTGCGCGGGGCGATCGCCGACCTGCCCGCGCTCGCCCCGTCCGCCCCGGCTCCCCTGCCGCCCGAGTCGCACGACGGCCGCCAGCTGCTGCTCACCTTCGCCCTCGCGATCGGCGCGCTGATCGTCATCGGGGTCGTATACACCCTGATCAAGTAGGCTACACCCTGATCAAGTAGCCCACGACCGCCACAGCGCGGCGTAGGCGCCGTCGGCCGCGACTAGCTCGTCGTGGCTGCCCAGCTCCGTGATCCGCCCGTCCTCCACGACCGCGACCCGGTCGGCGTCGTGGGCGGAGAAGAGCCGGTGCGCGATCGCCACCACGGTCCGGCCCGCCAGCGCCCCGGCCAGCGAGCGCTCCAGGTGCCGGGCCGCCCGCGGATCGATGAGCGAGGTCGCCTCGTCGAGGACCAGCGTGTGCGGGTCGGCGAGGACCAGCCGGGCCAGCGCCAGTTGCTGGGCCTGCGCCGGGGACAGGGACAGGTCGGTGGCGTCCAGGCCGAGGGCCATCGCCCAGTCGAGGGCGTCGACGGTGGCCAGGGCCGCGAACAGCTCCTCGTCGGTCGCGTCCATCCTGGCCAGCGTCAGGTTGTCGCGCAGGCTGCCAATGAACACGTGGTGCTCCTGGGTGACCAGCGCCACGTGCCCGCGCAGCTCGTCGAGGGGGAGATCCGTCAGCGGTACCGCACCCAGCTCCACCGACCCCGACCGTGGCGCGTGGATCCCGGCGAGCAGCCGGCCCAGCGTCGACTTGCCGGCGCCCGAAGGGCCGACCATGGCCAGCCGCTCGCCCGGCCGGATCTCGAGGTCGATGCCGTGCAGCACGTCGCGGCCGTCCACATAGGAGTACCGCACGCCGGAGGCAACGAGCCGCTCGTCGACCGGCGTTCGCGCCGGCCCGCCCACCAGCGCCGGCCCGCCCACCGGCGGCGGCTCGACCGCCGCGCGCACCCCGGCCACGCGGGCGAGGGAGGCCAGGCCGAGCTGCAGGCGGTCGAAGTACGACAGCACGCGGTCCAGCGGGTCGACGACCGCGACGAAGTACAGCACCGTGGTCGTCACCTGCCCGACGCTCGCCCAGCCCTCGGCGACGAACCAGCCGCCGGCCACCAGCGTCACCACCGGCGGCACCGCGTAGGCGAACTCGGTGAGGGGGTACCACACCGTGCGCAGCCCCAGCGTGTAGCGCTCGGCGGCGTACAGCTCCTCCAGGTGCCGCTGGGTCCGCTCCACCCGCGCCCGCTGCCGGCTCAGGGTCTCGACGGTCCGGGCCCCCTCGACCGTCTCGGTCAGCCCGTCCACCACCCGCGCGAACGCGGCCCCGGTGCGCAGATAGCCGTCGGGGGCGCGGCGGAAGTACCAGCGGGAGACGTAGTACAGCCCGGGCACCACGATCAGCGCCGGCACCAGCAGCAGCGGCGCGACCAGCGCGATCGCCCCGAGCGTGAGCAGCATCTGCAGCAGCCCGACCACGATCGTCGGCAGCGTGTTGTCCACCGACTCCGACGTCTGCTGCACGTCCCGCGTCGCCCGGCTGAGCAGGTCGCCGGTGCCGGCCCGCTCCACCGTGGACAGCGGCACGGACAGCACCCCGTCGACGAACTCCTCCCGCAGCCGGGCCAGCACCTGCTCGGCCAGCCGCGCCGAGGCCAGCCGCGCGTAGCGCACCAGCACCGACTGCGCGATCACGAACCCGGCGATGGCCATGGCGATCCGGTCCACGGTCCACGTCGTGGTCCCGGCCGCGACCCGCCCCACCAGCATCCCCAGCAGCGGAGGCGCCGCCAGCCCGGCCGCCGCCGCGGAAAGGTGCAGCACCAGCACCACACTCAGCCGCCCCGGATACGCGGCGAACAGTCCGCCCAGGTAGGCCCGCACCTGCGCCGGCGACGCGATCGGCAGCATCAGTCCTCCCCACGGTTCACGATCGAGGCGTACTCCGGGCAGCCGTCCAGCAGCACCCGATGCGGCCCGGTCGCCGCGACCCGCCCGTCGGCGCCCACGAACGCCACGGTGTCGGCCCGGTCGAGCAGCAGCGGGCTGGTCGTGCAGACCACGGTCGTGCGCCCGGCCCGCGCCTGCGGCAGCCGATCGGCGATGCGCGCCTCGGTGTGAGCGTCGACCGCGCTGGTCGGCTCGACGAGCACCAGCACCGGCGGGTCGAGCGCGAGCGCCCGGGCCAGCCGCAGGCGTTGCTGCTGGCCGCCGGAGAAGTCCCGCCCCCGCTCGGCGATCTCGGTGTCGAGCCCGTCGGGCAGCCCGTCGACGATGTCCCCAGCCGCCGCGGCGTCCAGCGTCGCGCCGCCGCCGAGCTCCTCCCCCAGCGCCCCGCGGAACAGCCGCCCGTCGTTGTCGGCCAGCACGATGTGCCGCCGCACGTCCTCGAGCCGCATTTCCCGCAGCGGTACCCCGCACAGGCGCGCCGCCGACCCCGGCGCCAGGAGCGCGAGGCGATCCGCGATGGCCGCCGCGTCCCCGGGCCGCGCGACCGCGACCGCCGTGAGCACGCCCGCCTTGACGAACAGTCCCGAGTCGGGGTCCTCGAGGTCGCCGGGCTCCAGCGCCGCCGCGGCCGGGTCGTGCACGAAATCGGGCTCGAGCCGCAGCACGTCGACCACCCGGCGCGCGCTCACGAGCCCGCGGATCACCCTGTCGGCGAACTCGGTCAGCGTCCGCAGCGGCGCGATCAGGAACGCGGCGTAGGCGTAGAACGCCACCAGCTCCCCCGGGCTGATCCGCCCGGCCACCGCGAACCGCGCCCCGAGCCAGGTGACCAGCGCGACGAAGCACCCCGGCAACAGGATCTGGGCGGCCTCCAGCATGGACTCGACCCGCGCCACCCGCACCCCGGCGAAGCGCACCCGCTGCGACTCGGTTCGATATCGGACGGAGAACGCGGCCTCGCCCCCGACCCCGCGCAGCACCCGCAACCCCGCCACGATGTCCGCCACCCGCCCGGTGAGCTCCCCGGCGAGCTGCCGCTGGTGGCGCCGCCGGTGGTGCAGCGGGCGCAGCAGCACCCCCACCACCGCCACCAGCACCGGCACACCGATCACCACGACCAGCCCGAGCGGCACCGAAACCCGAAGCAGCAGCACGGACACGACGACGATCGCCACCACCGACCCGAACCCGCGTGCCGTGATGTCCATCGCGAGCCCGACCTGGTCGAAGTCCGACGTCCCGATGCTCACGACCTCGCCGGTGGCCACCCGCCGCTGCAGCCCCGCCCCGAGCCGCGCCGCCTGCCGCACGGTGACCTGCATGGTCCGGAACCCGGCGCTGAGAAAGTTCGACACGGCAAACCTGTGCCGCATGATCCCGCTGAACGCGGTCGCCGCCCCGAGGCCGAGCACCGTGGCCGCCGCCCACCCCAGCCGGGTCTTGTCCCCGCGGGTGAGCGCATCCACCCCGGCCCCGATCGCCGCCGGTACCAGCGCCTGACTGACCATCCACAGCACGCCGAAGCAGACGCCCCCGGCGATCAGCGAGAACTGTTTTCGCGCAATCCAGATCAGATACCGGGCCGCGGACCGGCTGTCGGGCTCCCCGGGCTCGGCGAGAGGCAGTCTGCGCACAGTTGGCGACCGTAACCCCGGACCGTCCGGGCCCGCCTTACATTTATGCCGCGCCTCAGCGGTCGACCTGCGTAAAGTCCCAAAACTGCGGCTTTCGCGCCACAAGGTGCGACGGCGGCTCGGCGAACCCCTCGGGCGTGCTGCCCCGCCACTTGGACACGACCACGAGCCGATGGTCCGTCGACGCGTACACCTCGCTGCTCAGGTGCAGGGGGTGCACCTCGACCTTGGGCAGCATCGCCTCGCAAACCCAGGACAGCAGCTCCCCGAACGCCTCCGGGTGCGCCCTGACCTCCCACATGCGCACGATCACGGCGCTGGACTCTACTCCCACCACACCCCTCCAACATCACCGTGCCGTACAGCGTATCGATGCCGGACGGTCCAGGCCCGTCGAGCGGGACAGTACGGTGTCCGTTGTGATCGAGAGCGACGGACAGCGTCCGGAGGTCGTGACGGCCGTCGAACAGGTCCGGTCCTGGCTGCGGGACTGCCGCCGGGAGGACACGGACCTGGTCTGCTTCTACCACTGACGGCCCGGTGATCGGCCCCTCAGGCCGTGACCGACGTGATCGGCATCGCGGAGTCGGAAGGCAGCCCCAGCCGGCCCGGCTCCGCCCCGGCCGCCACCAGGTGCGAGCCGAGCGCCGCCACCATCGCGCCGTTGTCGGTGCAGAGCTTCGGCCGCGGCACCCGCAGCGTGATCCCGTACTTGTCGCATCGCTCCTGCGCCATCGACCGGATCCGCGAGTTCGCCGCCACCCCGCCCCCGATCACGAGCGTCTCGATCCCGTGCTCCCGGCAGGCGTCGACCGCCTTCACCGTCAGCACGTCACACACCGCCTCCTGGAAGCTCGCCGCGACCTGGGCGACCGGCACCGGCTCCCCGGCCCGCTCACGGGCCTCGACCCACCGCGCCACCGCCGTCTTCAAGCCCGAGAACGAGAAGTCGAACCGGTGCTCGGCCAGGTCCCGCGGCGCCGTGAGCCCGCGCGGGAACGCGATCGACGCCTCCCCCTCGCGCGCGGCCCGGTCGATCGGCGGCCCGCCCGGGAACGGCAGCCCCAGCAGCCGCGCCACCTTGTCGAACGCCTCGCCCGCGGCGTCGTCGATCGTCGCCCCGAGCGGCACCACCCCGCCGGCCAGGTCGTCGACCCGCAGCAGCGAGGAGTGTCCGCCCGACACCAGCAGTGCGATCGCCGGCTCGGGCAGCGCCCCGTGCTCCAGCGTGTCGACCGCCACGTGCGCCGCGAGGTGGTTGACGCCATAGATCGGCTTGCCCGCCGCCAGCGCATACGCCTTGGCCGCCGCCACCCCGACCAGCAGCGCCCCCGCTAGCCCGGGCCCGGCCGTCACCGCGATCGCGTCGACGTCGGCCAGCGTCACGCCCGCCTTGTCCAGCGCCCGCTGCATCGTCGGGACCATCGCCTCGAAGTGGGCGCGGCTGGCCACCTCCGGCACCACGCCCCCGAACCGGGCGTGCTCGTCCACGCTGGACGCGATCTCGTCCGCGAGCAGCGTGTGCCCCCGGACGATCCCGACGCCCGTCTCGTCACACGAGGTCTCGATCCCGAGAACCAGCGGCTCAGTCTTCGTGCTCACGCATCATCACCAGGGCATCCGTGTTGCTGGGCTGGTAGTAGCCGCGGCGGATGCCGACGGCCTCGAACCCGTACCGCGCATACAGCTTCTGCGCCGCCGCGTTGTCCACGGCGACCTCGAGCAGCACCTGCCGCGCCCCGCGCCGCCGCGCCTCGCCGAGCAGGGCCTCCAGCAGCCGCCGCCCGACCCCGCGCCGCTGCGCGTCCTTGCGCACGCCGATGTTCTGGACCCACGCCTCGTCCGGCGGCGAGAAGGCCAGCCCGGCATACCCCACGACCCGCTCGCCGTCGCCGGACCGATCCAGCGCGACCAGGTAGTGGTGCCCGTTGGCCAGCTCGTTCCAGAACATGCCGGCCGACCAGCGCTCCTCGCCGAACAGCTCGTCCTCGATCGGCAGCAGCTCCTCGATGTGGAACCACCGCAGCTCGGCGAGCTCGACCGCGCCCACGACGTCGACCGCGGTCATTGCAGGGCCGGCTTGCGCTCACCGGGAAGCACCGCGTCGGGCCGGCGCAGGTACAGCGGCGTCAGCGTCTCCGACGGCGCCTTCGCCCGCACCCGGTCGGCCGCCAGCTCGGCCAGGGCCAGGGCCGACGGGTAGCGCGGCTCCTCGAGCGGCAGGGCGAACACGTCGGAATACTTCTCGGCGCCGTCCCCCGCGGCCCGCTCGATCCCGTCGAGCGCCACCGCCGCGGGCTTGGCCACGTCCGGGCCGGCCTGGCGGGCACCGTCGCGGTAGACGGCCCAGTAGACCTCCTTGCGGCGGGCGTCGGTCGCCACCAGGGCGTGGCCCGGCAGGCGGAGCCCGATCGCGTCGAGGGTGCACACGCCGAACACCGGGATGGCGAGCGCGTGGCCCATGGCCGCCGCGGTGACCAGGCCGGCGCGCAGGCCGGTGAAGGGGCCCGGCCCGACCCCGGCGACCACCGCGGTCAGGTCGCCGGCCGACGCGCCGCACTCGGCCAGGATCGCGGCGATCTGGGGGGCGAGCAGCTCCCCGGCGCCGCGGGCGTCGACCGTCACCCGCTCCGCGAGCAGGGTCACCTCGTCGTCGCCGACCTGCGCGAGCGCCGCGGTCACCGCCGCCGTCGCCGTGTCCATCACCATCACCAGCACGGGGCCAACTCTAGAGGAGGGGTCTGACACTTCCCCGCCGCGACCCTCGGGGTTGCAACGTCGCAACCACGATCAGTTAACGCGGGCGCAACGAGCGGGCCCTAGCATCGGCCGCTATCGACGCCGGGAGAGCCGCTGTGACCGAACCGATCCTGGTCGTGGATGTAGGGTCCTGGGCCCTGTCCGCCGCCGTCGTATTACCCGACCAGTTGCACCCGGTCCGCGAGCCGGTGACCGGCGCCGCCCGCTGGCCGGGCAGCGCCACCCTGGTGACGGGCGGTGGCCGACCCCGCCTCGCCGTGGGGATGGCCGCCGAGCAGGCCAGGGACCAACACCCGCGGCAGTACGTCGACGGCGTCCGCCGCGCGATCGACGCCAACGCCCCGATCTGGCTCGGCGACCAGCTGGTCAACGGCGTGGAGCTGGTCGACACCGCGCTGGAGGCGATCGCCGGCGAGGCCAGACGGGTCTACGGCCCCATCGGGCGGCTCGTGCTGACGGCCCCGGTGGGGTACCGCACCCACGACCCCCGCCGCGAGGCGCTCGTCGCCGCCGCCTCCATGGCCGGCTTCCCCGACGCCGAGATCGTCGTCGACGCGTCGGCCGCGGTGCTCGACCCGATGACGCTGCTGGAGGTGCCCGAGGGCGGCCACGTGCTGGTCTGCGACCTGGGCGCCACGTGGACCGCCACACTGGCGCAGATCCAGGGCGGCCGCCCGGTGCCGCTGAGCCAGGAGAGCTCCGGCAGCGGCCGCGACATCGACGTGATGCTCGCCGCCGACCTGCGGGCCACGCTGGCCGAGTGGGTGGAACCGGCGTTCGCGGCCGGCGGCGACACGAGCGTGCGGGCCAACCTGCACGCCCTGGACATCGTCCGCCGGCTGAAGCACCGGCTGGCCGACGTGCCGGAGGCGGCCGAGGAGGTGGAGGCGGGCGTGGCGCCGTACCGCATGGATCGCCGCCTCCTCGATCAGCTCACGGAGCCGGCCACGCGCTGGCTGATCGCCAGCTGCCGGGCCGTCATCGCCCGCGCGGGCCTCGTCCCCGGCGACGTCGCCGCGGTGCTGCTGGTCGGCGGCGCGTCCCGGCTGCCCGGCATCGGCCCGGCGCTGCACGGCGGCATCGGCCGCCCCGTCACCCGGCCGGCCGACCCCGAGCTCGCCGTGCTGCGCGGCGCCGCCGCCTGGGCGCGGGCGCGCTCGGCCCGGGCGGTGCCGGCCGACCCCCCGTCGTGGCGGGTCGAGCCGCTGTCGTGGACCATCCCGGGCGGCCGCGGGCGGCTGGTGCGGTGGCTGGTGAAGGAGGGTGAGGGGTACCGCCGCGGCACCCCCATCGCGCAGGTGCGCACCGCCGACGACCAGGTGTACGACCTCTCCGCCGGCCGCGCCGAGGGCGTCCTGCTCGAACAGCGCGTCGCCGTCGGCGACGTCGTCGTCTCCGGCGCCGTGGCCGCGCACGCGCGCCTGGAGCCCGCCTCCGCCGAGCGCTTCCAGCTGGCCAAGCGCCACCACCTGCGGGTCGCCGGCGACTGGCTGCTCATGCCCGACCGCCGGATGCTGGTCGAGTGCGCGCGCACCGGCGAGTACGTCAAGGTCCGCCACATCGACTCGGGCGCCCTCGTCACCGAGCTGCGCCCCGGCCGCGGCGCCGGTCGCGCCCAGGTCGCCCTGGGCCCCGGTCACCAGCTCTCCCTCGTCACCTGGGACGCCGAGGGCCACTTCGCCGTCTGGGACGTGCTCGCGGGCCGGATCACGACGACCTTCTCGGACGTGCACAAGCCGGATGCGGTACTGCTGAACGAGTCCGAATGGCGCCTCGTCACCACCGGCGAGGGCGCGGCGAGCGTCGGGCGCTACCGCCGGGACGTGGCCACGGTGTGGGACCTGGCCACGGGCTCCCGCATCGACCGCGTGGTGGGCGAGGACCTGCCGAGGCGGTTCGCGGGCTACGCGGAGTCCTCCCGCGCGGACGCGTTCGCCGCCGAGATGGAGAGCCCGGACGGCCGGCTGCGGGCCGCCGCGCTGGACGGCGCCCTCTCCGTGCGCGACCTGGAGACCGAGGCCGAAGTGTTCCGGACCGACCTGCCGCCGGGGCGGCGGGTGAGCACCGCGTTCTGCCACGAAGGGCGGCACCTGCTGGCTCGGACGACAGACGACGAGGGCACCTGGGTCGACGTCTGGGAGGTACTCCAGCCCGCGTAACTATCCGTGACTTATCCGACTTACACCCCGCCAGGTTATAAGTCCGAAATGTCGCGGCACGCCAGCGCCCGACATTTCGCGCGAAACGGAAGTCAGGCGGTCAGCGCGGCCGCGCGCGTGGTCCAGTCGCCGCCGCGCGGGATCAGGGCGACCACGCGCGAGTCGTCTTCCCGGCGGTCCAGGCGGACCTCCAGGTGCTCGTCGCTGAGCTGCTCGACCAGCCCCTCGCCCCACTCCACCAGCGTGACCGAGTCCTCCAGCGTGGCGTCCAGGTCCAGCGCGTCCACCTCGCCGATCGGGTCGCTCACGTTGCCCAGCCGGTAGGCGTCCACGTGGACCATGGGCAGCCGGCCCCCGCGGGACGGGTCGGGCTTGTGCACCCGGGCGATCACGAACGTCGGCGAGGTGATGTCGCCGCGCACGTGCAGGCCGGCCCCCACGCCTTGGGCCAGCGCGGTCTTGCCGGCGCCGAGCGGGCCGGTCAGGACGACCAGGTCGCCGGCCCGCAGTACCGCGGCCAGGGCCTGGCCGAACGCGCGGGTGTGCTCAACAGTCGACAGGATTCGCGTCACGGCAGCACCTTCGTCAAGAAACCGTCCATCGCCTCGTTGACCTCGTCGGCGTGCTCCAACAGCACGACGTGGCCGCCGTCGGCCACCACCACCAGCTCGGCCTCGGGCAGGACAGACGTTATCTCGTACGTGTGGGTCAGCGGCGTCAACACGTCCTTGTCGCCGCAGACCAGCAGGACGGGCACGTCACGCATCGGGCCGAGGACCAGCAGGCGCGCGTGAGTGTAGAGGGTGCGCAGGTACCGCGCGATCACCTCCGTCGACGTGGTCGAGTTCATCCGCTCGACGTACGACACCAGGGCCGGGCTGGGGCGGGCGGTGCCGAAGCCGTAGCGGCGGGTCAGCAGCCAGGCCAGGTCGGTGGAGGCCCGGCGGGCGCGATCGATCACGGCGGAGCTGATCGGCCCGGCGAAGCCGACGACCGGCAACAGCGGGCGGCGGAAGCGGGCCACCACCTCGGGGAAGCCGAAGGTGACCTGGTCGAGCTTGCCCGCCGAGGTGGAGATGAGCACGGCGGCGGCGACCCGGGACTCGAAGAGCTCCGGGATCTGCTCGGCCAGCGCCATGATCGTCATGCCGCCCATCGAGTGGCCGACGAGGATGACGGGGCCGGTCGGGGCGGTGGCGGCGAGCACGGCGCGCAGGCCGGCGCCGAGGGAGTCCAGGGTGTACTCCCCCTTCTTGAGCTTGCCCGAGCGGCCGTGGCCCGGCTGGTCGTAGAAGACCATGCGGTGCTTGCCCTGAAAATGCTTGCGCTGGAAGTGGAACGTGCCCATGTCCAGGCAGAAGCCGTGCACGAACACCAGCGTCGGGCCGGGCCCGTCGACGACCTCCACGTGCAGGTCGATGCCCTCCTCGGTGGTCACCGTGAGCTGCTCGTCGCTGTCCCAGACGCCGAACTCCTCATCGGCGTAGGGGTCGTCGGCCTGCTTGGACCGGCGCACGAGGTAGCGCTCGGTGGCCACCCCGGCGGCGACGCCGGCCGCTGCCAGGCCCACGACCGCGCCGATGATGCCGGCCGTTCGTTTCCGGCTGCCGCTCTTCGCCACCTCGGTACCCATGCCCAGAGCCTAATCGGTCGTTACCCGCGAGTTAAGATACCGACTGCCTCGGGCAGGTGGGAGGCCACATCAGCGGCGGTCACCGGGCCCCGCTCGGCGGCCAGGCGACCGGCCAGGCCGTGCGCGTAGGCGGCGGCGATGGCCGCAAGCTCCGCCGGCAGGCCCCCGGCCAGCAGGGAGCCCAGCAGGCCGGAGAGCACGTCGCCGGTGCCGCCGGTGGCCAGGGCCGCGGTCCCCGTCGGGTTGACGAAGACCCGGCCGTCGGGGGTGGCGACGATGGTGCGGTCGCCCTTGAGCAGCACGACCGCGTCCAGCCGGGCGGCCAGGTCGGTCGCGGCGGCCACCCGGTCGTCGCCCGGCGCGCCGCCGGCGAGGCGCTGGAACTCCCCGTCGTGCGGGGTCACCACGGTCGGCGCGGCGCGCTCGCGGAAGCGGTCGGCCATCGGGGCGTTGGCCAGCAGGGTCAGGCCGTCGGCGTCGATCACCGCGGGCACCGGGGCGCCGAGGACGGCCCGCAGCTCGCCGTAGGCGCGCTGGTCGGTGCCGAGGCCGCTGCCGCAGACCCAGGCCTGGACCCGCCCGGCGTCGGCGACCCGGTCGGTGGCGATGACCGGCGGGTGCTGCAGGCGCACGGCGTCGGCCGCGCCGCCGGCGTAGCGGACCAGGCCCGACGGGCCCGCCAGGGCCCCGCCGACGGAGAGCACGGCCGCGCCGGGGTACTTCGCCGACCCGGTGGCCAGCCCGACGACGCCGCGGGAGTACTTGTTGTCGTTCGCCCGGGGCCGCGGCCACCAGGCGGCGAGGTCCGCGGCGTCGGGCACGTGGAGGGCGGGGTCGCCGTCGAGGTGTTCCTCGAGGCCGATGTCGACGAGCTCGACGATCCCCGCGTGTACCGCACCGGCCCCGACCAGCAGCCCCGGCTTGAGGACGCCGAAGGTCACCGTGACGTCGGCGTGGATGGCCATGCCGGTCACCGCGCCGGTGTCGGCGTCGACCCCGGACGGCACGTCGACCGCGATCACGGGCGCGGCCCGCAGCAGGTCGGCGAGGTCGGCGACGCGGGCCGCGGCCGGCTCGCGCAGCCCGCCCTTCCCGCCGATGCCGAGGATGCCGTCGACGACCAGGTCGGCCGGGCCCGGGCGACCCTCCCCGGCGCCGTACAGGCGCCCGCCGGCCGCGTAGAAGGCGTCGGCGGCGGGCCGGTGCACCCGGTCGGGGTCGAACAGCAGCGCGTCCACCCTCGCGCCCCGGCGGGCCAGCCGCGCGCCGGCGTAGAGCGCGTCGCCGCCGTTGCCGCCGGAGCCGACGAGGAGCAGGACGCGGCTGCCGTACACCCGGGGAAGGCTGTCGGCGCAGCGCCGGGCCAGCCCCGCGGCGGCGCGCTGCATGAGCGCGCCGTCGGGGAGGGTCTTCATGACGAACTCTTCGGCCGCGCGCACCTGCGCGACCCGCCAGGCTGCTCTCACGGAACAACCCTGTCACACGTGCCCTATTCGACGGTGACGGACTTGGCCAGGTTGCGCGGCTGGTCGACGTCGTGGCCGCGGGCCGAGGCGATCTCGCAGGCCAGGACCTGCAGCGGGACCGTGGTGACCAGCGGCGCGAGCAGCGTGGGGGTGACCGGGACGTAGAAGAGGTGATCGGCGTACGGCTTGACCGCCTCGTCGCCCTCCTCCGCGATCACGATCGTGCGGGCGCCGCGGGCGCGGACCTCCTGGATGTTGGAGACGACCTTGTCGTGCAGCACGCCCCGGCCGCGGGGCGAGGGCACCACGCAGACGACCGGCGTGCCGTGGTCGATGAGCGCGATCGGGCCGTGCTTGAGCTCGCCGGCGGCGAAGCCCTCGGCGTGCATGTAGGCGAGCTCCTTGAGCTTCAGGGCGCCCTCCAGGGCCACCGGGTAGCTCACGTGCCGGCCGATGAACAGCACGCTCTTGGCCTCGGCCAGGTCGCGGGCCAGCTCCCGGATCGGCTCCATCATCGACAGGACCTGCTCGACCTTGGCCGGCATCTCCTGCAGCTGGGCGACGACGGCGGCGACCTCGTCGGCGTACTTCACCCCGCGCACCTGCGCGAGGTGCAGCCCGACGAGGTAGCAGGCCACGAGCTGGGTGAGGAACGCCTTGGTGGACGCGACCGCGATCTCCGGCCCGGCGTGCGTGTAGAGCACGGCGTCGGACTCGCGCGGAATGGTGGAGCCGTTGGTGTTGCAGATCGCCAGGACCCGGGCCTTCTGCTCCTTCGCGTGACGCAGGGCCATCAGGGTGTCCATCGTCTCGCCGGACTGGGAGATGGCCACGACGAGCGTCGAGCGGTCGAGCACCGGGTCGCGGTAGCGGAACTCGCTGGCCAGCTCCACCTCGCACGGGATGCGGGTCCAGTGCTCGATGGCGTACTTCGCCACCATGCCCGAGTGATAGGCGGTGCCGCAGGCCACGATGAACACCTTGTCGACGTCGCGCAGGTCCTGGTCGGACAGGCGGACCTCGTCGAGCAGCAGGTCGCCGTGCTCGTTGAGCCGGCCCAGCAGCGTCTCGGCGACCGCGTGCGGCTGCTCGGCGATCTCCTTGAGCATGAAGTAGTCGTAGCCGCCCTTCTCGGCGGCGGAGGCGTCCCAGTCGATGTGGAACGTCTTGCCCTCGGCGGCGTTGCCCTGGAAGTCGGTGATGACGATCGCGTCGCCGCTGATCAGCACGACCTGGTCCTGGCCGAGCTCGACCGCCTCGCGGGTGTGCTCGATGAACGCGGACACGTCGCTGGCCAGGTAGTGCTCGCCCACGCCACGGCCGACCACCAGCGGGGAGTTGCGCCGGGCGCCGACCACCACGCCGGGGGCCTGCACGTCCACGGCGAGCAGCGTGAAGGCGCCCTCCAGGCGGCGGCACACGGCCCGCATGGCGTCGGCCAGCCGCTCGCCGGGCGTGTCCCCGGCGGCGTCCCGCAGCGCCTGGGCGAGCAGGTGCGCGGCGCACTCGGTGTCGGTGTCGCTGGCGAACTCGATGCCGGCCGCCTCGAGCTCGGCCCGCAGCCGGGCGAAGTTCTCGATGATCCCGTTGTGGATCACCGCGACCCGGCCGTCGAACGAGCGGTGCGGATGCGCGTTGCGGTCGGTGGGGCCGCCGTGGGTGGCCCAGCGGGTGTGCCCGATGCCGGTCGTCCCGGCGCCGAGGGCGGTGTTGCCCTCCTCGGCGAGGGCCTTCTCGAGGTTGGCGAGTTTGCCGGCCCGCTTGGCGGTGAGCAGCTCGGCGCCGACGATGGCGACGCCGGCGGAGTCGTAGCCGCGGTACTCCAGCCGCCGCAGCCCGTCCAGCACGATGTTCAAGGCCGGCCGGGCGCCGGCGTACCCCACGATTCCGCACATGCTCCGTACCGTAGCAGAAAATCGAGCATTGCCAGTGCTCGAAACTGTCGTCTGTGAGCACATACAATGCTCACGAATGGGCGACCCTCAACGGGGGCCTGTTACCCAATGCCAACCCGATAAGCCGGGCGGTTTACCGGAAAAACCTCACCGCAAATCAGGTCAATGACGAGCGGATCTGGGCGCCGCCGTCGACCACGAGTGTCTGGCCCGTCATCCAGCGCGCACCGGGGCCGGCCAGGAAGGTGATGACGTCGGCGATGTCGTCCGGCTCGCCGATGCGCCCCAGCGGCAGCTTCTCGCGGAGGTACTCCTCGTGGTTCTCCCACAGCCCGCGCGCAAGGTGCGTGCGCACGATGCCGGGCGCGACGGCGTTCACCCGCACCGCGGGGGCCAGCTCGGCGCCCATCTGGCGGGTCAGGTGGATCACGGCGGCCTTGGTGGCGTTGTAGTAGCCGATGCCGGGCTCGGTCAGCACGCCGCCGACGGAGGCGACGTTCACGATGGCGCCGCCCCGGGCCGACATGGAGGCCTTCCACACCAGCTGGCTCCAGAGCACCACGCCGAACTGGTTGAGCCGGACCGTCTTGTCCGCCCGGACCGGGTCGATGTCCATGAGCGGGCCGAAGTACGGGTTGGTGCCGGCGTTGTTGACCAGCACGTCGACGGCGCCGAAGCGCCGCACGGCGGCGTCGACGACCTCGGCGGCCTGGTCGGGCTCGGCCGCGTGCGCGGCGTGGGTGAGCACGCCGACGTCCGGGAACCGCGCGGAGATCTCCGCCGCGACCTCATTCAGCGATTCGATCTTGCGCGAGGTCAGCACGACGTTGCAGCCTTCGGCGGCGAAGGCCACGGCGCTCGCCTTGCCGATGCCGCGGGAGGCGCCGGTGACGATGACGGTGCGGGCATTAGTCATGCCGCGCAGGTTACTACTGAGTAGGTGAGACCGTCCTCACCACATCGGCGATCCGCTCGGCCGCCTCGCGGGCGGTCTCCTGCGTGCCGGCCTCGACCATGACGCGAACCAGCTGCTCGGTGCCCGAGGGGCGCAGCAGCACCCGGCCGGCCCCGCCGAGCTCGGCCTCGACCTGCTTGGCCGCGTCGAGCACCTGCGACGAGCGGGCGGCCGCGGCGCGGTCCAGCACCGGGACGTTGATCATCACCTGGGGCAGCCGGTGTACCACACCGGCGAGCTCCTTGAGGCCCTTGCCCGTCTGCTCCATGCGCCCCATGAGGTGCAGGGCGGTCAGCAGCCCGTCGCCGGTGGTGGCGAAGGCCGGCATCACGATGTGCCCGCTCTGCTCGCCGCCGAGCGCGAGGCCCTTGGCCCGCAGCTCCTCCAGGACGTACCGGTCGCCGACCTTGGTCTCCAGCAGCCGGATGCCGGCCTCGGCCATGGCCAGCTTGAGGCCCAGGTTGCTCATCACGGTGGCGACGAGGGTGTCCTCGGTCAGCAGGCCGGCCTCGCGCATGCCGACCGCCAGGATCGCCATGATCTGGTCGCCGTCGACCTCGGTGCCGTCCGCGGCCACCGCGATGCACCGGTCGGCGTCGCCGTCGTGGGCGATGCCCAGGTCGGCGCCGTGCTCGACGACGGCCGCGCACAGCTGGGCGATGTGGTTGGAGCCGCAGTCCTCGTTGATGTTGAGGCCGTCGGGGTCCGCGTTGATCGCGATGACCGAGGCGCCGGCCCGGCGGTAGGCCTCGGGCGCGGCGGAGGAGGCGGCGCCGTTGGCGCAGTCGACGACGACCCTGAGCTCGGCCAGCGGGCTGGGCAGCGAGGTCAGCAGGTGCCGGACGTAGCGGTCCTCGCCGTCGGCGTAGTCGGTGACCCGGCCGATCCCGGCGCCGGTCGGGCGGCGGCGGGTGCCGTTGTCCATGAGGCGCTCGATCTCGTCCTCGACCTCGTCGGGCAGCTTGTGCCCGCCGGCGGCGAAGAGCTTGATCCCGTTGTCCGGCATCGGGTTGTGCGACGCCGAGAGCATCACGCCGATGTCGGCACCGAGGACGCCGGTGAGGTACGCGACGGCCGGCGTCGGCAGCACGCCGACCCGGACCACGTTGGCCCCGGCGCTGGTGAGGCCGGCCACCACGGCCGCCTCGAGCATCTCGCCGCTGGCCCGCGGGTCGCGGCCGACGACGGCGACCGGCGCGTGCGAGTGATCATGCTCGAACAGCGCCTGGGCGGCCGCGATGGCGACCGCCACGGCCAGCTCCGGAGTCAGGTCGGCGTTGGCCCGCCCGCGCACTCCGTCGGTGCCGAAGAGTCGCCCCATTGCGTACCTCCCATGGTTGTACCTCGCGCACAGCGAAAATCGGCCGGGCGCGCACCTCCAGGGTGGCACCCGGCCGACAAACTTCGTTAGCGCTTCGAGTACTGCGGGGCCTTGCGGGCCTTCTTGAGGCCGTACTTCTTGCGCTCGGTGGCACGCGCGTCCCGGGTCAGGAAGCCGGCCTTCTTGAGCGCGGCACGGTCGTCGCCGTCGTTCTCGACCAGCGCCCGGGCGATGGCGAGCCGCAGCGCGCCGGCCTGGCCGGTGGTGCCGCCGCCCCGGAGGTTGGCGAAGACGTCGAAGGCCTCGGCCTTCTCGGCGATGACCAGCGGCTCGCGAACCGACTGCTGGTGCACCTTGCTCGGGAAGTAGTTCTCCAGCTCCCGCCCGTTGAGCAGGAACTTGCCGGTGCCCGGAACCAGGCGGACCCGGACGATGGCCTCCTTGCGGCGGCCGACGGTCTGGATCGGCTGGCCGGCACGGCGGGAGCGGGTCGGCACCGTCGCCGTAGCGGTGGCGGTGGCCGTGGCGGTGGTCGCGGCGGGGGCCTCGACGGTCGCGACAGCGACCGGCGTCGGGGCGTCGATGGTCTCGTCGGTCACGCTCAGTCCTTCGTCCGCGCTCACTGCGCGATCTGCTTGATCTCGAACGGCTGGGGCTGCTGGGCCGCGTGCGGGTGCTCGGCGCCCGCGTAGACCTTCAGCTTGTGGATCTGGCGCGCGCCCAGGCGGTTGTGCGGGAGCATACCCTTGACGGCCAGCTCGATCGCCCGCTCGGGGTGCTTGGTCAGCAGCTCCTCGTAGCCGACCCTCTTCAGGCCGCCCGGGTAACCGGAGTGGCGGTACGCCACCTTGGTCTGCCGCTTGTTGCCGGTCAGCGCCACCTTGCCGGCGTTGATCACGATGACGAAGTCGCCGGTGTCCACGTGCGGGGCGAACGTCGGCTTGTGCTTGCCGCGCAGCAGCGTCGCAGCGTGCGTGGCCAGGCGGCCGAGCACCACGTCGGTGGCGTCGATGACATGCCACACGCGCTCGATCTCACCCGGCTTCGGGCTGTACGTACCCACAGGTCTACCTTGTCTTCCGCGTCGTCGGTCTTGGGGTGCGCTCTCGATGGGGGCGCCGGGACGCACGACCATCCAGCGTACCCGGACGATGGGGACGCCTTGTCATCGCACAACAGCAGTCCACGATACTCGGCGTCCCCAAGGACCACAAAATCGGGTCCCCGTGCGCGCCCGACTCAGACGCCGGGCAGGCGCTTCGCCGAGTTGCGCAGGTAAACCAGCCAGGTGACCCCGACGCACAGCGCGTAGAAGGCGATGAAGGCGATATAGGCCCCGTCACCGGTCTTGTACTCCAGGAACGACTGCCGGAAGGCCAGGTTCACCAGCACCCCACCGGCCGCGCCGATCGCACCGGCCACGCCGATGAGCGCGGTCGCCAGGCGCCGGGCCTCCCGCTCGGCGGAGGGGAACTTGGCCTTGAAGATCGCCGGGATCATCTTGTACGTCGACCCGTTGCCCACCCCGCTGAAGAGGAACAGCAGCACGAAGCCGGCGACGAACAGCGGCAGGGAGTGCTGGCGGGAGGCGAGCAGGACGACGCTGGCGCCGGCCGCCATGGCCACAAAGTTCCAGAAGGTGATCCGGGCGCCGCCGAAGCGGTCGGCCAGCATGCCGCCGATCGGGCGGACCAGCGAGCCGAGCAGCGGGCCGAGGAAGGTGAGGTAGGCCGCCTTGACCGGGGTGGAGAAGTCGGCCTTGAACTGCACCTGCAGGACCTGCCCGAAGGCGAAGCCGAAGCCGATGAAGGAGCCGAAGGTGCCGATGTACAGCAGGGACATGATCCAGGCGTGGCCGTCCTTGACGACGTCGCGCATGGCCCGCTTGTCGTTGGACGCGTGCGTCAGGTTGTCCATGTAGAGGGCGGCGAGCAGCGCGGCGACGACGATCAGCGGCAGGTAGACCAGCACGATGAGCCGCGGGTGGGCGGCCCCGGCGGTGGCCAGCACGAGCAGGCCGACGAGCTGCACCGCGGCCACGCCGATATTGCCGCCGCCGGCGTTGACGCCCAGCGCCCAGCCCTTGAGCCGCTGTGGGTAGAAGGCGTTGATGTTCGCCATCGACGAGGCGAAGTTGCCGCCGCCGACGCCCGCCACCGCGGCCGCGACCAGCAGGGTGGCGAACGAGACGCCGGGCTTCAGCACGATCCCGGCGAAGACGGTCGGGACGAGCAGCATCAGGGCGCTGAAGATCGTCCAGTTGCGCCCGCCGAAGGTGGCCACGGCGAAGGTGTACGGCAGCCGCAGTACCGCCCCGACCAGCGTGGGCGCCGAGGTCAGCAGGAACTTCTGGGCCGGGTCGAGCCCGTAGGCGGGGCCCAGGAAGAGCACGAAGACCGACCAGAGGCTCCAGATCGAGAAGCCGATGTGCTCGGAGAGGATCGACACGATCAGGTTGCGCCGGGCGACCTTCGCCCCTGTGGCCGCCCAGAACTGCGGGTCCTCCGGGCGCCAGTCGTCGATCCATCGGCCGCGGCGCGGCCCGGGCTGCAGCTGGGGTTCTTCCACGGCAGTCGTCATGAGCGTGGAAGTTATCGACAGCCTGTTTCCGGCCGTCGCGCCGACGTTTCAAAGCCGAAACAATTCCCCACGGCGGCGGATCCCCCGTTGTGAGGACCCGCCGCCGGGGATCAGCGCGCTACGAGGACTTCTTGAAGGTCCAGGCGCCGGTGTCGGGGCCGCCCGCGGGCGGGGAGAGCTTCAGGGTGCTGCCGCTGCAGTCGTACCGGCTCTTCTTCAGGATCGGCTGGGCGTCCACGGCGCCGCCGGTGTCGGCGGTCCCGCTGCCGGTGAACTCGGCGATCGGCATCTTGTCGGCCACCGTGACCGCGGCGGGGGCGGTCAGGTTGACGGTCACCGTGAGGGCGCCGAAGTCGACGCTGCCCGTGGGCTCGAGCGTCCCGGTCGCCGCCGACGGGGTCTTGATGGCGCCGTTGACCTTGCCGCCGTAGAAGAAGCTGCCCTTCACGTCGTTGCCGGACACGACGAAGGTGAAGGTCACCGGCTGCATCGAGCCGAAGTCGACCTGCGTCCTGCCGGCCGAGTCGATCGTCAGCAGCGCGCCGCCGCCGCCCGAGAGGCTGCCGTTCACCGGGCCGCTCAGGCTGCCGGTGAGTCCGTCGGCCTTCCAGGTGCCGACGAGGCAGGACGCCGCGCTTCCCTGGCCTCCGCCAGTGGTGCCGCCGGTGCTGCCGCCGGTGCTGCCGCCGTTCGTCGCGCCGGACGCGCCGGCCGAGGCGCCGGCACCGTTCGTGGCGCTGCCGCTGGCTCCGGCCGAGGTGGCGCCCTCGGGGGTGGAGTTGTTGCCGCATCCCGCGAGCCCGATGCCGAGCACCGCAACGGCCGCGATCGCGACCTTGCCGGTCGTGCGCATCTGCTTCCTCCTTGCTGCTCCATAGGGGTCGATGGTTGGGTACCCCGCCGCGAACCGTCGCCACCCTACCGCGGCGAGATCTGGCCCGCCGGGTGCCCACCATCCGGGATCACATCGACGAATATCGACGCCAATTCGACCACGGTTCGGTAACGGGCTGTTCAAGGGCCGTGTGAGGCGCTCTTAGCAGGCGCGAAACATTCGGGACCCTGGAGCGAAACCGCCCCCCGGCAGCCTTTTGGCCATGTTCGAAGCGGTCGCGGCGCACCGGCCATCCACCAGACGGTCCCTGTTGTCGTACGAAACGGCAGCGCAACGTCGCCGTCACGCTCGCGTTACCGGAGGGCACCCGTGAGCGACTCACATTCTTCGATGAAGGTCGTCGTCGTCGGGCACGGCATGGTGGGCCACCGCTTCGTGGAGGCGCTGCGCTCCCGGGACCCCGGCGGCCGGTGGCAGGTCACCGTGCTGGCCGAGGAGGGCCGGTCCGCCTACGACCGGGTGCGGCTGTCGGCGTACTTCGACGGCGTCAGCGCCGACGAGCTGACCTACGCCATGCCCGAGGGCGTTGACCTGCGCCTCGGCGAGCCGGCGACCGCGATCGACCGGGCGGCCCGCAAGGTGCGCACCGGCCGCGGAGAGTACGACTACGACGTCCTCGTCCTGGCCACCGGCTCGTCCGCCTTCGTGCCGCCGATCAGCGGGGTCGACCAGGCGGGCGTCTTCGTCTACCGCACCCTGGACGACCTGGAGGCCATCCGGGACCACGCGCGGGGCCGCGAGGTCGGCGCCGTCATCGGCGGCGGGCTGCTCGGCCTGGAGGCGGCCAACGCGCTGCGCCTGCTGGGCCTGCGCACGCACGTGATCGAGTTCGCACCGCGGCTCATGCCGGCCCAGGTCGACGAGGCCGGCGGAGCCGTGCTGCGCCGCTACGTCGAGGACCTGGGCGTGCGCGTGCACGCCGGCGCCGGCACCACCGCGATCCGCCAGACCTCCCCCACCGGCCGGCTGGGCCTCACGCTGTCCGACGGCGCCCACGTGCCGGCCGACATCGTGGTGGTGGCGGCGGGCATCCGGCCGCGCGACGAGCTGGCCCGGTCCGCGGGGCTGCCGACGGGGGCGCGCGGCGGGGTGGTGGTCGACGCCGCCTGCCGCACCGGGGACCCCGCGATCTACGCCATCGGCGAGTGTGCCGAGGTCGACGGGCGCTGCTACGGCCTGGTCGCGCCCGGCTACGCGATGGCCGAGGTGGTCGCCGACCGGCTGCTCGGCGGGGCGGCCGAGTTCCCCGGCGCGGACACCTCGACCAAGCTCAAGCTGCTCGGCGTCGACGTCGCCAGCTTCGGGGACGCGCTACGCGACGACCTGCTCGACATCGTGTACCTGGACCCGGCCAACGGGCGGTACGCCAAGCTGGTCCTCTCCGACGACGCCCAGACCCTGCTGGGCGGCATCCTGGTCGGCGACGCGAGCGCCTACCCGACGCTGCGGGCCAGCATCGGCGGCCCCCTGCCCGGGCACCCGCTCGCCCTGCTGGCCGGCGACGCCCAGGCCGACGTCGCCCTGCCGGCCGACGCCCAGGTCTGCAGCTGCAACGCGGTCACCCAGGGTCAGGTCGTGGCGGCCATCGCCGAGGGCTGCGCGGACGTGCCCGCCCTCAAGGAGTGCACCCGGGCCGGGACGAGCTGCGGGTCCTGCGTGCCGCTGCTGAAGCAGATCCTCAAGCAGCAGGGCGTCGCCGCGAGCAAGGCGCTGTGCGAGCACTTCGAGCACTCCCGGGCCGAGCTGTTCGACATCGTGCGCATCCGCGGGATCCACACGTTCTCGCAGCTCATCACCGAGCACGGGCGCGGGCGCGGCTGCGACGTGTGCAAGCCGACGGTGGCCTCCATCCTCGCGTCGCTGCACAACGACTACATCCTGGAGGGCGAGCAGGCCGCGCTGCAGGACACCAACGACCACTTCCTCGCCAACATCCAGCGCAACGGCACCTACTCGGTGATCCCGCGCGTCCCCGGCGGCGAGATCACGCCCGAGAAGCTGATCGCGATCGGCGAGGTCGCCCGGGACTTCCAGCTGTACACCAAGATCACCGGCGGCCAGCGCATCGACCTGCTCGGCGCCCGCGTGGAGCAGCTGCCGGAGATCTGGGCCCGGCTGGTCGCGGCCGGGTTCGAGTCTGGGCACGCCTACGGCAAGGCCCTGCGCACCGTGAAGTCCTGCGTCGGCTCGACCTGGTGCCGGTACGGCGTGCAGGACTCCGCCGGCCTGGCGGTCGAGCTGGAGCTGCGCTACCGCGGCCTGCGCGCCCCGCACAAGCTCAAGTCGGCCGTGTCGGGGTGCGCCCGCGAATGCGCCGAGGCCCGCGGCAAGGACTTCGGCATCATCGCCACCGACAACGGCTGGAACCTCTACGTCGGCGGCAACGGCGGCTTCCGCCCCCGCCACGCCGACCTGCTGGCCAGCGACCTGTCCACCGAGGATCTCATCCGCGTCGTGGACCGCTTCCTGATGTTCTACATCCGCACCGCCGACCGGCTGCAGCGCACCTCGGCCTGGATCGAGGGCCTCGAGGGCGGGCTGGACTACCTGCGCGCCGTGATCGTCGAGGACTCGCTGGGCATCGCCGGGGAGCTCGACGCGCAGATGGCCCACCACATCTCGTCGTACTCGGACGAGTGGAAGGCCACCGTCGAGGACCCGGAGCGGCTGGCGCGGTTCGTGTCGTTCGTGAACGCCCCCGGCACCCCGGACCCGACGATCTCCTTCGTTTCCGAGCGCGGACAGCCCGTGCCCGTCGTCCTAGGAGCGCGCTCATGAAGTGGACCGTTGTCTGCCCGTACCTGCGCCTGGAGCGGGAACGCGGGGTGGCCGCGCTCGTCGACGGGGTGCAGGTGGCGCTGTTCCGGACGTTCGACGACGGGCTGTACGCCATCGGCAACCTCGACCCGATCAGCGGCGCCGCCGTGCTCTCGCGGGGCATCGTCGGCAGCCGGGGCGACACCCCGGTGGTCGCGTCGCCGATGCACAAGCAGGCCTACGACCTGACGACGGGCGAGTGCCTGGACGAGCCGAGCGTGCGGGTGCCGGTCTACCCGGTGCGCGTCAACGCCGGCATGGTGGAGATCGCCTGCCTGGTCGGGGAGCCGGCGTGAGCGCGGGCAGCACCCTGGAGGCGCGGCCTTCCTCGGGCGAGGACCTGCCGCTGGCCGGGTTCACCGTGGCCGTGACCGCCGACCGCCGCCGCGACGAGCTCAGCGCCCTGCTGGAGCGGCGCGGGGCCCGGGTGGTGCTCGCGCCGGCCCTGCGCATCGTCCCGATGGCCGACGACACCGAGCTGAAGGCGGCCACCGTGTCCTGCGTCGACGTCGCCCCGGACATCGTCATCGCGACCACCGGCATCGGCCTGCGCGGCTGGCTGGAGGCGGCCGAGGGCTGGGGGCTGGGCGAGGCGCTGCGCGTCCGGCTCAACGAGGCCCACCTGATCGCCCGGGGTCCGAAGGCCAAGGGCGCGGTCCGGGCCGCCGGCATGATCGAGACCTGGTCCCCGGACACCGAGAGCTGCGACGAGGTCCTCGACCACCTCATCTCGGGCGGCTTCCCGGGTGGGATCGCCGGGCGCCGCATCGCCGTGCAGCTGCACGGCGAGCCCAACCCCGAGTTCACGTCCGCCCTTCGCGATGCCGGCGCGATCGTCGTGGAGATTCCGGTGTACCGCTGGGCGCCCCCGGTCGACCCGGCCCCCCTGCGCCGCCTGGTGGACCTCATCTGCTCGCGCCTGGTCGACTCGGTCACGTTCACCTCGGCCCCGGCCGTCGGCTCCCTGCTGCGGGTGGCCGGCCCGGAGGCGCCGGACGTGCTGGAGGCCCTGCGCACCGACGTGCTCGCCGCCTGCGTGGGCCCGGTGACCGCGGCCCCGCTGCAGCGCCTGGGCGTGCCGGTGGCCGCGCCGGCCCGGGCCCGCCTGGGCGCGCTCGTGCGCATCCTGGTCGACGAGCTGCCCCGGCGCTCGCCGACGCTGCACGTGGCCGGCGCCGCGGTCACTCTCCGTGGCCACGCCGCCATCATCGACGGCACCCTGAAGCCCCTGGCCCCGGGCCCGATGGCGGTCCTGCGCGCGCTGGCCGCCTCCCCGGGCCGGGTCCTGTCCCGCGCCGCGCTGCTGCGCGAGCTCCCGCGCGGTGCGGACGAGCACGCGGTGGAGATGGCCGTGGCCCGCCTGCGCGCCGCCCTGGGCGGCTCGGCCTTCGTGCAGACGGTGGTGAAGCGCGGCTACCGCCTGCGCGTGGACTGACCCCGGCCGGCGCGCACTGACCCCGGCCGGCATGCACTGGCCCCCGGCCGGCGTGGACTGGCCCCGGCCGGCTACTGCAGGTAGTGCTCGACCTCGTCGACGGAGTGCGCCTCGACCTCGTCGGGCGAGACCCCCTGCAGCTTGGCCGCCCGCCGCCGGCGCAGCAGGTCCCAGAGCTGATCGAGCTGCTCCTCGATCCCGCTCAGCCGGTCGTGCTCCTCCTGCTCGGTGATCTTGCCGGCCTGCAGCTGGGTCCGGAGCTTGTGCTCCTCGTCCACCAGCCCGGAGATCTGGTGGATCAACGTCTTCTCATCCATGGCATGCATCATCCACCACCGCCCGCCCGCCGGGTCCGGCCCCGGGCGGAGTCCTTCTCGGAGGGTCAGCCCGCCGGCGCGGAGGCCGGCAGCGAGGCCGCCGCGGTGGCCTCGGGCTGGATCACCGCGCGGTTCTCGATGATGCCGTTGTCCAGGTACGTCTCGACGATGTCGTACGTGATCTGGTTCGGGTACGGGTCGCCCTGGGCGAAGTTCTGGCCGTCGACGCGGGCGATCACGCAGTACGTGATGAAGTGGCCCTTGTAGTTCCAGCTCAGCTGCGTGGGGGCGCGCACCAGGGCGTCGGTGCCGGTGCCCACGCCCACGCTCATGCCCGCGAAGCGGCCCTTCTGGCCGTCGACGATGGCCTTGATGCCCTCGAAGGTCTGCGCGGCCACCTTCTCGCTGGTGACGTTGAAGACGCCGGCCGTGACGAGGTACTCCTGGTTCGGCGACTTCATCGTCGCCCGCACGACCTCGGAGCAGCCCGCGCCGGCCAGCAGCGTGGCCAGCTGCTCGGTCGCGGCCACCTTGCAGTCCGGCGACGTCTTGGTCGCCATGATCACGTACGGCGGCTCGTCCGGCACGGCCACGATGTTGTTGTTCGGGAACACCTCGGCCTCGGTGAGCGGCTTCGGGTCCACGTCGCGGCTGCTGATGTCGCGGCGCTTCGGGCCGGTCGTCGCGCTGGACTTGGCCGAGTCGGGGCCATTCTTCTCGTCCTTGAAGATGAACCAGGTGCCTATGGCGCAGGCGCCGAGCACCACGAGCACGGCGATCGCGCTCAGCAGCGCCACCCAGCGGTGCGGACGCGGGCCGGGGCGCGCGGGGTCCATCCCGGCGCGCTGGGGAGCACCGGGGCGGGAGCGGCCGCCGTCGCGGTCCGGCCGCCCGGGTGGGCCGCTCGGGCGGGCGTCGGGGGGCTCGCGCAGGGCGCGGCGGCTTCCCCCGGCGGTGTAGTCGCCGGAGTACTCCCCGGTGCCCCGCCGCCGCGAGCCCGACGGCTCGTCGTACGGGTCGTACGGCATGTCGTCGTCGGGCGCCCGGCGCTGGTGCGGCGGCTCGTCCAGGGCGGGCCGGCGGCGCAGCGCCTCGTCTCGGCCGCGCACGCCGCTCTCGTCGCGGCGGCCGGCCTCGGTCGCGGGGGCTGCGGACTCGAACGCGACCGGCGACCGTCGCCCGGCGCCGGCGTCGTCGTAGCCGCGCGGGCTGTCGCCGTAGCCCCGAGGGCCGTCGGCGTAGCCGCGCGGGCCGCCGTCATGGCCCCGCGGGCCTTCGTTGACGCCGCGGGGACCCTCGTCGTTGCCGCGGGGGCCGTCGAAGCCGTTGGCGCCACGCGGGCCGTCGAAGCCGTTGGCGCCACGCGGGCCGTCGAAGCCGTTGGCGCCACGCGGGCCGTCGAAGCCGTTGGGGCCGGGCGGGCCCTCGAGGCCGTTGGGGCCGGGCGGGCCGTCGAAGCCGTTGGGGCCGCGGCGCGGGTCGTCGTCGAACGCGGCGCCCCGGCGGGCACCGGTGTCCTCGCCCAGGCGGAACATGGTCGTCTCGCCGGCGTACGGCGCGCGGTCGTTGGCCGGGGCGCCGGGCTCGGCGCCGAAGCCGTTGCCGGTGCGGATGACGGGCTCGTCCTCGGGCGCCCGCCTCCGGCCCTCGCCGGGCCGGGAGCCGACCTGCCCGAGTCGGCTCTCCCCGGTGCGAGGGTCGAAGTCGCCGGTGCGGGGGTCGACATCGCCGGTGCGGGGGTCAGCGCCGCCGGTGCGGGGGTCAGTGCCGCCGGTGCGGGGGTCAGTGCCGCCGCTGCGGGGGTCGACATCGCCCGTGCGGCGCCCGAGGTCGCCGGTGCGGGAGGCCGCGTCGCCGGTGGGGTCCTCGCGACGGCGGCGGCCACTGCCGGTGACGTCGCCGGTGAAGGCGGCGGGGGCCTCCTCGGCGGCGCGGCGGCCGCGGCGGCCCGCGCCGCTCGTGGGAGACGCGTCCGGCCGCATGTTCGGGAAGATCGGCACCAGTGGCGGCGGGTCGGCCGGGGCGGCCGCCGGGGTGAAGTCGCCCAGGGGCTTGATGATCGGGGTCAGCTCCGGGCCGTGGTCGTACGACTCCGAAGGGCGACGATCGCCTTCCTCGCGCGCCCGGCGGCGGCCGCGGGGCTCCGTGGGCGGCTGGGCGTCGGCGCCCGGGCGGGCGTCGGGCGGCGTGGTGCGGCCGAAGGCGCCGCTGGGCGAGTCGTCGCCGTTGCGGGCGGCGAAGAGGGAGCGGTTGGCCAGGCCGGTCAGGCCGTCGTGGGAGGCCTGGTAGGTCAGCTGGTCCTGGTAGCGGCGCGACTCGGTG
>NZ_JBFAZW010000104.1:0-39014 GCF_040682015.1 Dactylosporangium sp. NPDC051485 | reverse complement strand
CCCAATCACCCGGCCGCGCGGGGCGCCGGCCGGGTCACCCCCCCAACCACCCCCCCCCCCCGCCCGCCGCGCCCCGCCCCCCCCCCCCGGGGCCCCCGCCACCGCACCCGCGCTCGCCGCCGAGCGACGCTGGGAGGACCTCGAGGCGGTCGTCCGCGTGGCCGTCGCGGCCGGCCTCGCCGACGTGGCCCCGGTGCTGTGCGAGGTGCTCCGCTCGGACACCAGACCACCCCGCCTGGACCACATCGCGGACGCGCTGGCGCGGCTCCTGCACGACGACGCCGCCGACCTGCCCGCCGCCCGCCACTGCCTGCGCGCCATGGCCACGACGGCCCCCACTGCCGGATCCACCTGATCCTCATCACCTGGCACCCCGACATCTGGCCGCCACCCCTGCCGGCGTTGGCGACCGAAGCCCTCGAAGCCGTCGGCGAACACATACCGCCGCCGCCGTGACGCCAGCGGCGGCCCGCGGACGGTTCGGTGGCCGCTCCCCATCGCGGGGCGGCTCAGCGGGGCGGGCGCGAGGCCCGGACGAGGAAGCGGTGGGCGTGCACGCGCAAGGCGCCCTCGGCGCGGATCTGCTGGTCGATGCGGCGCAGGGCGGTGTCGTACCGGTCGGCGGTGAAGTCCGGGACCTGCCACGGCACGGCGCGCAGCTGGTACACCAGCGCGCCCACGTCGAGGAAGGTGAGCGGCGGCCACTCCTCGCGCACGTCGGTCACGGTGAGGCCGGCCGCCGTCAGCGCTTGGGCCGCCGTTTCGGCATTCCACGCCGCACCGTGGGCGGCCGGGGCTGCCAGGGCGGCGTTGATCGCCGCGCAGTCGTCGCTGCCGACCTGCTGGGTGAGCAGCGTTGCGCCGGGCCGCAGCACCCGCGCGACCTCCTGCGGATCAAGGCGGCCGTGGCGGTTGAGCACGACGTCGACGGAGGCGGACTCGACGGGCAGCGTCCCGTCGGGGGCGAAGCGCACCTCGGCGCCGAGCGGGGCGAGCCGGTCGCGGGCCACGGGCACGTTCGGCGGCCAGCCCTCGACCGCCGTGGTGCTGGCCGGGAGCGGGGCCAGGGAGGCCAGGAACTCGCCGCCGCCCGTGTCGACGTCGAGCAGGGCGGAGCAGCCTCGCAGCAGGTCACGGGCCAGGCCGGGGTACGACCACGACGGCTGCGAGCCCACGGCGCGGCCGTCAAGCCAGCCGAAGTCCCAACCCTCCAGCGGCACCGCGACGGCCTCGGCCACCAGCCGCTCGAACGTGTCCATCGACCGAACGTAGTGCGGTCGGCACAGGCGGTACCACCGAATATGCAACGCAAACCGATCTTGGATCGTCGATGGTACCGTCCCTTACCATGCGGTCCGAAAAAATACCGAGCGGTAAGTCAGCGCGGACCTTCGTCGACCTCGCGCGGCGGGCGCAGCTGGTGGAGTGCGCGATCGACGCGATCGCGGAGCTGGGGCTGGCCAAGGCGTCGCTGGCGGAGGTCGCCAAGCGGGCCGGGGTCACCAAGACGACGATCTTCTACCACTTCGCCAACCGGGAGGAGCTGATCCACGAGGTCTTCGCGTCCGCCCTGCGCCAGGGGGCCGAGTTCATGGCCGCGCGCACCGGGAAGGCGGACGGCCCGGCCGCCGAGCTGCGGGCCTACATCGAGGCGAACGTCGAGTACATCGGCACCCACCGCAAGCACGTGCGGGTGCTGACCGCGATCGCGATGAACTTCACCGACGAGGACGGCCGCACCCGGCTCAGGCACGACGCATCGGTGTACGGCACCAGCCTGGCCCCGCTCCAGGACATCCTGGAGCGCGGCCAACGCGCGGGCGAGTTTCGCGACTTCACCACCCGCACCATGGCCATGACCGTCCGGGCCGCCATCGACGCGATCGGACCCCAGGTCAGCGTCATCCCCGACCTCGACCTCGACGCGTACGCCGAAGACCTCGTCTCCCTGTTCCGCCACGCCACCGAACGGGAGGTCCGCCCGTGAGCCGCGACCGCCGGTCCGGGGCCGCGCTCGCACTGGCGCTGGATGTCGTCGTGCCCCTGGCCGTCTTCTACCTCGCCCGCGCGGCTGGAGTGAACCAGTGGCTCGCGCTGCTGCTGGCCGCGATCGCACCCGCCGCCGGGATCGGCTGGACCTGGGCACGCACCCGGCGCCTGGACCCGACCGCGGTGTTCATCATCGCCACGATGGCGCTGTCGCTGCTGGTCGCACTGGCCACCGGTGACGCCCGCGCGCTGCTGGCGCGGGAGAGCTGGCTGACCGGAGCCGCCGGCCTGTGGATCCTCGGCTCGCTCGCCACCGGGCGACCGTTCCTGCTCGACGTGGCCGGCAAGGTCAGCCCGGCCGGCGCGGCCGCCAGGTTCGACCGGCTGTGGACCGGCAACCCGGTGTTCCACCGCTGGGTGCTCCTGGCCAGCGTCGCCTGGGGCGCCGCATTCCTGCTCGACGCGCTCGTGCGCATCGTGTTCGCCTACACCCTGGCCGTCGACACCGTCCCCGCCGCCGGTACCGTCTCCCTCATCGCCCTGATCGCGCTCGCCCAGGCCGTCGTGATGATCCACGGCAGGCGCAGCGGCGCCCTCGCCCTGCTCCGCGGCCGCGGCTGACGCGGTCGCCCGGGTCCGTCGATCGCGCCGGCGCGGCGATAGGCGTGGCCGGCGGCGCCGCTCGACGAGGACCCGGCCAAGGCGTTCCGGGCGGAGATCGACGCGCTGGCCGTCGTCTGAGAACCCCGGCTGCAGGCCGGCCCACTGGAGGCCAATCCGCTCGACGCCGAGGTCGACGAGTCCGCCCGGGGCCGTGTCCGGCCCCGGGCACTCGATCGCGACGACACTTGTGCCGAGGCTGGTCTACGCCCCCTCGGCACGGAGTCGGCAGGCGAGGGTCACGTGGTGCTTGCCAGGGCATCGCGGAGTGCGGCGGCCAACTCCTTGACCGCGACCTCGGCGTCATCGAACGGGTGGCGGAGGAACTCGTGGATCATTCCGTCGTAGCGGCGCACGGTCGTGGTGACGCCCGCGTCGCGTAGCCGCTGGCCGTACTGCTCGCCTTCGTCGCGCAGCGCGTCGTACTCCGCGGTGATGATGTACGCCGGCGGGAGCCCGGCCAGATCCGGTTCGAGCAGAGGCGAGACGCGCGGGTCGAGTCGTTGTGCCGGGGTGTCGAGGTAGTGGTCCATGAACCAGAACTGCGCCTCCCGCGTGATATTGCCGTAGCGGCCGGCGAGCTGGGTGATGGAGTCGTTCTCGCGCCGGAAGTCGAGGTCGGGGTAGATGAGCAGCTGGAACGCGATACGCGGTGCACCGTTGTCGCGGGCCCTCAGCGCGACGACGGCGGCGAGGTTGCCGCCGGCACTGTCGCCTGCCACGGCCAGCCGATCGGCGTCAACGCCGAGCTCGGCCGCATGCTCGGCGACCCAGGCCGTCGCCGCGAGCCCGGTGTCGATCTGGGTCGGGTACTTGTGTTCGGGGGCGAGCGGATAGTCGACCGAGATCACGACCGTCTCCGCTGCGTTCGCGATGGAGCGCGCGAGGGCGTCGTGGGAGTCGAGGTCGTTGAGCACGTAGCCGCCGCCGTGGAAGAACACGACGACCGGCAGCGGGTCGGCCGCCGACGCCGCCGGCACTGGGCGGTAGATCCGGATCGGAATGTCGCCGGCCTTAGTGGCGGCGATGCTGTCGGTCACCTCGGCGACGGGTTCGACGTCACCGATCGAGGCCGCGGTCAGGCGACGGGCACCTTCGCGCGCCCGCTGCGGCGAGACGGTGTGAAGCCCGACGAAGTTGACGGCGGCAAGCCTGGCCAGATGGGCCTCGACCTGTGGGTGGAGTGGCATGACAAGGTCCTTGTCTGCTCAGTGGATAACTGTCACGATCGAGAGTGCAACTTGAACCACGATTCAAGTCAAGGGGGCGAGATGAACACCGAACTGGACATCGCCGAGGTCGCCGAACGGGCGGACGTGACCGCGTCGGCGCTGCGGTTCTATGAGCGACGCGGCCTGATCGCGTCCGGCGGGCGCAACGGCCTGCGGCGCACCTTCGCTCCAGAGGTCATCGACCGGCTCGTCCTGATCCGCTGCGCGCAGGAGGCGGGTTTCACCTTGGCGCAGATCGCGCAGTTCCTGGTCGCGACGCCCGGCGACGACGAGCTCCGCGAGCGCATGGGGCAGCGGGCGAAGGAACTCGACGAGGAGATCGCACGGTTGATGCGGATGCGCGACAGCCTGCATCACGCCGCGACGTGCACGCACTCGCCCCTGGTGGAGTGCCCCGACTTCAAGAGCCGCCTGCTCCCCGACACGGTCCCAGCTCAGCCGTGAGTCCGCGTTCGATGATGGCGTGACCACGGTGCTCGGATGACGACTCGCCTGCCGCCGCGGTACAGCGCCGTACCATGGAGTGTCGCGTCGGCCCGCCCCAGAGGAGACGTTATGGCCCGCCCTCGAACCGCGCCGCGGGGTCTGGAGCATCCTGGGCCCGACGAGTTCTCGCTGCAGCGGCTGCTGGAGGCGTTGGTCGATCCGGTACGGCGCGCGGCGGTATGCCAGCTGGCGCAGGCCGGTCGGGACATGAGTTGCGGGGCGTTCGACATGCCGGTGTCGCGCTCGACGGCAACGCATCACTTCAGCGTCTTGCGGGAGGCGGGAGTGATCCACCAGTACTACGTCGGGACCATGAAGATGAACGGGCTGCGCACCGCGGAGCTCGAGGCGCGGTTCCCGGGGTTGCTACAGACGCTGATCTCGGCGGAGGACCGGGAGCGGTCCAACTGCGGTAGGCCTGGCTGATCGTCGGGCAGTACCCAAGACCAATCGCCTGTGTGTCACGCCACTATGCCGCTGGCGAAAGTTCGATCACCGTCGTACTACGATAGCCATCGTCATTAGCCCTGCGCGAAGGGGAAGACTGTGGCGAGAGTCGTACGGTTTCACGAACTCGGCGGTCCCGAGGTGCTCCAGATCGAGGAACAGCGGCTGGCGGCTCCGGGGGCGGGTGAGGTGCTGCTCGACGTGGAGGCGATCGGGCTGAACCGCTCTGAGGCCAACTTCCGCCGCGGCCGCTACCTCGACCGGGTCGGCGCGCTGCCGTCCGGGCTCGGCTACGAGGGCGCGGGCCGCGTGCGCACCGTCGGCGAGGGCGTCGCCGGCGTGACGGTGGGCGAGACGGTCAGCGTGCTCCCGGTCTTCCCGCAAAGCCGCTATCACATGTACGGCGAGCAGGCGATCGTGCCCGCCTCCGCCCTGGTGCACCGGCCGCACACCGTCGACGCCGTCACCGGCGCGGCGGTGTGGATGCCGTTCCTGACCGCCTACGGCGCGCTCGTCGACATCGGTCGCCTGCGGCCCGGCGACCATGTGGTGGTCACCGCCGCGTCGAGCAGCGTCGGGCTGGCGGCCATCCAGACCGCACTGCGCGTCGGGGCGATCCCCATCGCGACCACCAACAACCCCGGCAAGGAGCAGCGTCTGCGGGACGAGGGCGCCGCCGCGGTGGTGGTCCCGGGCCGGGACGACGTAGCTACCGCGATCCTCGACCTCACCGCCGGCCGCGGAGCCCAGATCGTCTTCGACGCGGTCGCCGGCCCGGCCGTTGAGGACTTGGCCCGGGCAACCGCCCCCGAGGGCATCCTGTTCGTCCACGGCACCCTGTCCGACCAGCCCACCCCGCTGCCGGGCCTCGACACCATGCGGCCGCTGTTCATCCGCCCGTACACCCTGTTCGAAATCACCGGCGACGCGCGCCGCCTGCAGCGTGCCCAGCACTTCATCACCACCGGCCTGCAATCCGGCGCCTTCGCCCCGGTCATCGACCGCGCTTTCGCGCTGGACGACATCGTCCAGGCCCACGCGTACCTGGAATCCGGCAAGCAGATCGGCAAGGTCGTCGTCACCGTCGCCCACCAGGAGGCATCCGCATGAAGTTCGGATTCATCATGTTTCCCACGCGCGAAGCCATCCCACCCGGCGAGTTCGGCGCACTGCTCGAAGACCGCGGATTTGAGTCGCTGTTCATGCCCGACCACACCCACATCCCCGCCGTCACCCCGGAACGCTATGACGTGCTGAACATCGCCCCGGAGTTCAAGAACGGCATGGACGCGTTCGTTGCGCTCGGCGCGATCGCCCAGGCCACCACCACCCTCACCATCGGTACCGCCGTCCTGCTCGTCAGCGAACGCGATCCCATCATCACCGCCAAAGAAGTCGCCTCCGTCGACGTGCTCTCCGGGGGACGCATGCAGTTCGGTGTCGGACCCGGCTGGATCTACCAGGAGATGCGCCACCACGGCACCGACCCCGCCGACCGGTTCCGCGTCATGCGCGAACGAGTCGAGGCCATGCAACACATCTGGACCCACGATGTCGCCACCTACCACGGCGAATTCGTCAACTTCGACCACATCACTTCCTGGCCCAAACCCGTCCAGCGTCCCCACCCGCCGATTCTCGTCGCCGGCAACGGCCCTCGCGTCGCCGAACGCGTCATCGCCTACGGCGACGAATGGATCCCGATGCTTCGCCCCGGAGTCCTCGACCACATCACCCACTTCAAGAAGACCGCCCGCAAACCGGGAACCGACGAGCCGATCCCCGTCACCCTCTTCGGCGGCGACCTCGCCGACGTCGACGCCTACGCCGCCGCCGGCGTCGACCGCGTCCTGTTCTGGGTACGACCCACCCCAAGCAAAGCCATGATCGAAATCGTCGACAACATAGCCATCCAACTTGGCCGACGACTGCGTTGAACAGGCCGAACGGCCAGACCGTTCGATCTGTCATGTTCGCCGGCGTCAGCCCCGTCGGCGCTGTGCCAGCAGTTGCCGGCAAGGCCGGTAGCGTCCCCGCTATGCCGTTAGCTCCTGGACCGACGGTCCTTGAAGGCCGCTATGCGCGACTGGCCGAGCGACTCGCGAGAGGCTAGACACCACACCAGGTCAGCTTGTCGTCGTCGGCCGCGGCGGCGTCGGCTTCGATGAAGAACTGCGCGTTCAGGGGCGCCGGGCGAGGTACTCCCGCAGCCCGGCCGGCCACAGCTCCAGTTCCCGGTCGACGAAGTCCTCCGCGTCGTTCGATGGTCCTTCGATCCGGTGCAACCGCGGCTTGTCCAGCGTCCGGCCCGGCAGCACCAGGTGCTCGAGTTCGGGTCGGAACGGAACGTTTCCAGTGTGCGATCCGGGCGCGTGCCTGACCATCGACGACCAGCTCAGACCGTGGGGACCACCGCCATCAGCCGCCGGTAACGGTCATCACGTGCCCGAATCGGTGACCGCACGGGGGCCGTGGACGAGCATGGCGGCGTACTGGCGCACGATCCAGCTGCGGAGCCGATCGTCGGCATCGTTCCAGACAAAGCGCAGATACATCAGTGCGGAGTACGACGGATGCTCCTGATGGAACAGGACCAGTACCGCCGCCGTCCCCGGCGAGGCGTCGTTGAGGTACACGTCGAAGGCAACTCGCGGACGGGTCACGGCCCCCAGACACAGAGCACGAACATCACCATGACGGCGAGGACGACCACGACGGTGACGAGCAGGCGCGGTATCGCCGCCGCCAACAGCCGGTTCCTCCGATCCGCCCTCGACCACTCGGCCGGGACTCGCTCGACGCCCGGGCCGCCGTGCAGCCGGGCCAGCAAGGCATCGACGGCCTCCGCAGTGGCGCCGCGGGCAGCGAGCCAGGTCACGACCTCGGGTGGCCCAGTGCGCACGAGGGCCGCGAGGAGGTGCTCGGTGCCAATGTGCTCGGCCCGCTCCCGCAGCGCGACGCGTAGCGCCTGCTCCAGCATCGCCCGTGTCTCGCGGTCGAAGCGCAGGTAGGGCGGAGCACCACTCACGCTGGCCGGCGGCGCGGCGCCGACAGTCCCGGAGTCAGTGGTGGGCGGCCCGGTGGCGGGCGAGGGGTCAACGACGGGAGGGTCCCAGATCTCGGCGATGTTGCCCAACGGCGCGGACAGTGCCTCCGCCAGGTCCCACAGCGTCATCTGACGCCGGTCCGCGGCCAGGGCAAAGCGCGGGATGCGCGCGATCACCGCCTGGGTGTCGGTCGTCATCCGCTTGAACACAAGCGATCTTTCTACCCGACGCAGGTCGGTGGATGGAAGGCACCTTTTTGTTCAGTAAGGTATCCGCCGGGTCGGGGACGAACGATCGTGCAGCAGGGCGGCCGCATCACTCCCAGACGCGCAGCGCAGACGTTCCGCGCTCAATGATCCGCGGCCGTGCACTCATTTTGGCTTCCGAGAACTGTGCGGCCCAACTCGTCCCGACGCTCGCAGCGCGCCGATCACGGCTCACCCGATCAAGCCGCCGCCGGCGGTGTGGTCCCCGGACTCTTCCAGCCGGTGCTGGCTGGACTGTTGGGCGGCCTCGTCCACCTTGCTCGGCAGTGCGGAGATCGTGGTGGTCATCGGCGACGGCTGGGACGATCGACGCTCAGCGTGGTCTCGGACCGTGCGGTGCTGCATTGCCGGCCGTCCGACGCCACAGATCGCGGTATGCCACTCGGCGGCTCCAGCAATACTTCCCCGCCCGCCCGCCCAGCCGGGCGGCGGCCAGCCATTGCGGATCGAAGTGCTCGGCTGTGACGTCGATCTGCTCGACCGGCAGACCGGGCGGGATCGACAGGTCCACGTGCGTGGCCTTCCGCCGCACGTCGAGGACTCGGATCGCACGTAGGTGCCGCAGGCCCGCCAGAATCATGTACCGGACCATAACCGCGCGACTTGCGGTATGAGCGTGCACCATTTGACATTGTCGTTACCGTTCGGGGCGGTGATTCTGGGCGAGGTCGGGGATAATCAATACATGGGGCAGCTGTCATTCTTCAGTCGCACGGAATTGGCTGCCATGCGTGACCGCACCAGGTCTCGGCGCTATTGTCCGGCAACGGAGCAGTTCCGTCGGGAACATGAGCGGCATCGAGCGTGGGGCCTTGCTCAACGGCACGCCGAGAAGCTACGCCGCATCCATGGTGGCGTCCCGCCGGTGACCGCGGCCGACGATCAGCGGCCCGACCCGGCCCCCGCGCCGGTCCCGCCGACGCTACCACCCGAACAGGCCGAACACCCTGCCGAACACCCCGCCGACCGGGTCGTCGCCGACCACACCGACCCCGCACCGCCGGACCGGGAGAGCGACACCGCAGCGTCCGGGCGCGCCCGCGCGGGCCATCACGCACCAACACCACCGCCGCCGTCACACCGGCCCGCCAATGCGGCAACGCGTCGAACAACCGGCCACCACCCGCGCTCATCGGCAGCGTATCGCAGCCGGCTCTTGCATCTGCCACATCCGGCCGGCTGTCAATTCCGCCAAAGCCCGCGAAAGGTCGAGCACCATCCCAACGCGCCACCGGCGGAGCATTTCAGTGAATACGCGCTCATCGGCTACTTATCTACTGAACCTGGCAGCGTGACGATGGCCGAACCTGAAGCGCACATGAGACCGAAAGCCGCATAACTGGCCATCATCGGTTGGGTGCGGGTAGACCCGTGGTTGAAGCCGGGATGTCACCGCCGGAGTCGCCTCAGATCTCCAGCACCCCGCCACCCGGACCCTGCTCCCGTCCGAGCGAGGTCAACGCCAGCACGCCCTGCCCCCGCACGCGCGTGTGCGCACCAACCCCGCCGGGATCGATGGAGATCACGCGCAGCACCTCGCTGAGCGTCGGTTCCCCCAACTCGATCTCGAACGGCAACGGCTCCCCCCGCTCGTCGTCCGGGTACGCCTCCGGATCGCACCACCGCACCACCCGGCCCTCGCTCGCCACGAGCCAACCGGAGCTGTAGTAATGACACTCCCCGAGCTTCGCGCTCACGCCCGCGCAGATCGGCATCGCCTCCGCTGGCGTCACGAGATCGCCGAACACGAAAAACCACCCGTCGACAGCGGCGGTGCCGGATTCCACCGGCTGCACTACGACGAAAACCCCATACGCATGGTCACCGGCTCAGGGGCGGACAGCCCGAACGCTTCGAGGACGGCCGCCTGCTCAACGGCCACAGCCCGGTCGACCTTCGCCCCGACGTCGCCCGGGCGCACGTCGCATTCGCGCGCGAGTCGCTTGGCCTCGTCCAGGTCCCCCGGGCGCGGGCCAACGCGATCGCCATCCCGGCAGCGGCATCCGCCGCGACGGCCCGCGACGGCACCGCGAACCACGGCTCGAACTCGCGGCGGTCTGGGCGAGCAGCCAGCTGGGCAGGCTATCCCGCCGGGCGGGCGTCGTCTCGACTGGGTTCTCCGTGTGACAAGTCCAACGAATCGTTCGGACCACAAATGATCGTGATACCGTTTGAGCGTCAAACGTTAGCCATATAAACGTTTAGAGTTTGAACGATTCCGCTGGAGGCAACAACCATGATCGAGCCGTTCCGCATCGACATCCCGCAGGCCGACCTCGACGATCTGACCGACCGGCTCTCCCGTACCCGTTGGCCCAACGAGGTCGCCGACGCCGGGTGGGACTACGGCTTCCCCCTCTCCCGGCTCAAGGAACTGGCCGAATACTGGCGCATCGGCTACGACTGGCGCGAGCACGAGGCCAAGCTCAACGAGCTTCCGCACTTCATCACCGAGATCGACGGCCAGAACATCCACTTCGTCCACGTCCGGTCTCCGAAGCCGGACGCGCTCGCGCTGATCCTCACCCACGGCTGGCCCGGTTCGTTCCTGGAGTTCCTCGACGTGATCGAGCCACTGTCGCGCGACTTCCACCTGGTGATTCCGTCGATCCCGGGTTTCGGCTTCTCCGGGCCCACCCACGAGCGCGGCTGGGACATCGTCCGGGTCGCGCGGGCCTGGGCCGAGCTGATGCGCCGTCTCGGGTACGAGCGCTATGGCGCGCAGGGCGGCGACTTCGGCGCGGGCATCTCCCTGGCGCTCGGCGCGGTGGCACCCGAACAGGCCGTCGGGGTGCACGTCAACTACCTGCCGACCCGGCCGGTCCCGGACGCCGACATCGAACTGTCCGAAACCGATGAGGCCCGGCTGGACAAGGTCAGGCAGCTGATGGCGAACCGTCCGCCCTACCAGACGCTGCAGGCCACCACCCCGCAGACCATCGGCTACGCGCTGACCGACTCGCCGGTCGGCCAACTGGTCTGGATCGCCGAACGCTTCGCACAGTGGACCGACCCGCGCTCGCCGATCAGTGACGAGCGGATGCTCACCGACATCTCGCTGTACTGGCTGACCGCCACCGCGGCTTCCTCAGCGCGACTGTCCCGGGAGACCCCGCGCGGGACCGAGCCGTGCCCGGTACCGGTTGGGGTGGCGGTGTTGCCACACGACATCACCCAGTCGGTGCGACCGCTGGCCGAGCAACTCTATGACATCAGGCACTGGTCGGAGTTTGAACGCGGCGGCCACTTCGCCGCGATGGAGGTGCCCGATGTGCTCGCCGAGGACATCCGGGACTTCTTCCTCACCCACATCAAGTGACCCGAACGTCAGCTCCGAACTCCTTGAGGAGGCCATCATGACCAGCACCGAAGCCCTGATCCGCGCACTCGCCGACCGCGCCGAACTTGCCGACCTGGTCGCCCGCCACAGCTTGTGGATCGACGAGGGCCGCTACGGCGAGACCGACCGGCTCTTCACCGAAGATGTCGTCGTCAAGTCCCCGCGTGGGGAGGCTCGCGGCATAACGGCGCTCATCGAACTCGTGCGCTCGGGCCACGACACGTACCTCCGCACCCTGCACAGCAAGTCCAACCTCATCATCGAGGTCGACGGCCAGACCGCCACGGTACGGGCCCACGACATCGCCGTGTTCGTCATCGACGACAAGACCGAGGCCCTTGCGGCCGGCGTGCACCGCTACGGAGCGCGCCGCACCGAGTACGGCTGGCGCTTCGACCACCTTGTAGTCACCCCGGTCGCACTGACCAAAGCCCTCGACCGCGCCCTCTAGGGCCAGAAGACACTGCTGGCCGCGAACTCACCCATCACCCCGGAGCTTCGCGGCCAACAGCCGTTCGCCTTCGCCGAGTCCAGCCGCACCATCCCGCCCTTGGCACCGACAGAGGCATGGAGGTTGTCGGCAGCGCTGCAGCGTCGAGCCAGCCGCGCTCGGCGAGCAGGCATCCCCAGCCAGGAGCCGGAAGGTGCGTCCGACCCGTACGAATGACGTCGGAAGGGCTCGACCTCGCCGGCGCGCAGGTCCGGCCGTGCCAGGACGGAAGCCTTTGCCTCCCGAGCCAGTCACCGCCTGTGACGAGCACTGGCCGGCCATCGCGCACCAACGGCGGCAGATAAGGATGGCCGATCACGCAGCTTGACCTCGATGGAGTTGCGCGCGGCGGCGCACGTTGGAAACGGGGGTACCACTCCCGCGGAGCGTTCGTCTGCCCATGTCGACCACGATGACAGGGCTTTGGAACTCCGCGGGAACGCGTTACGGCCGTCGTCCAGACGCTATGGCGCAACGGTTTCGACGGTGCGGTTGCCGCGCAGCAGCCAGGCGGCGCGGTGTGCGGTCGGCGGCTATGGTTCGGGCATGGTCACCTTTCCGGTCGATGACGTCACGCCCGCTGTCACGCCGCTGCCGACCCGGCCGCTCGGCGGGTTGTTCCCCGACGCCCTGGCGTTCGGTGGCGACCCGGCGCTGCCGGCGCTCGACCCGGACGGGGTGCACCCACTGCTCAGCGCCGTCGCCCGGGCGTTCGCCGAGCATCGACCGCTGGTGCTGTCGCCCGACGCGGTGTGGCTGACCATCGCGCACGGCGTCGCCCAGCACGTCCGCCTCCACGCCGAGCACCTGCGCCCGCGGCTGGTCCGCCACACCGGCAAAAAGCGGCTCACCGTGACCATCGACGGGGCAATGCCACACGACGCCGCCTCATGGGCGCACCTGACCGGGTCGTTCGCCAAGCTGCTCACCGCCGAGATCGACGACGCCAACCTGTTCGAGTGCGACTTCTCCACGAGCACGGACGTCGAGCGGACGGCTGGGCGGGTGGTGCTGCTCGATGTCTATTCGCCGTACTTCTCGCTGTGGCTGAAGTGCCTCTGCGGCATCCCCTCCGTGACGCTGACCGGCACGGTTGAGGACTGGCGACGTATCCGCGCCCGGGTCGACGCGATCGCCGGCTTCGGCCTGGAGACGTGGTGCCGGTCGCTCGCGCCGATCGCCGACGAATTCGTCCGGGCCGCGGCGGGCGACCCGGATCCGAAGTTCTGGCGGCGGATCTACAACCCGATCGATGCGTACGGCGGTGATGTGATCACCGGCTGGGTGGTCCGTTTCTATCCGTACCTCAAGGGCACCACGGTCGACGTGCCGAACACACTGCTGGAGCTCCCGATCGGCGAGCCGCGTGACGTGACCGTGGATCCGGGCGGCTTCTACGCCGGCCCAGGCGTCCAGAGCTCCTCGGTCCCCGCCACGCTGTCGCGCGTGGTCGTCAACGTCAACGATCGGGTTGCCGGCGACAACCGGGTGGTGGCCCTGTGCGGCGGCCTTGTCGGCGTCGCCCAGGACCCCGACGGCGCGCTGTGGCCGGTCGCGGGGTGGTACCTGGCGCCGGCGGTCATCGAGATCGACGACGTGATCGACCGGATCGTACGTGAGCACGACACCACCCCGGCGCAGGACATACCTGGTGAGGCGCCCGTCGAGGTGATCGCGCTCTATCACCGCGTCGGCTCCGCGACGCTGTTCGGCGGCCGCTGGCGGCTGGTGCCGGCGAGCGAGCGCCGCTACGTCGACAGCGACCTCCCGGACCTGTGGATCGAGACGCTCGTCGACCTGGCCGACGGCCGGACCATCGCCTCGACCACCGACGTGTCCACGATGACGACGTACTGGGTGCTGTGCCGGGTGGCGGAGGTCGACGAGCCGGGACGGTCCGCGCCCCGGTTCCGCCTGACCGACGGCCCAGCCGACGTCCCGGTGCTCGGCACCTCCCTCGCCATGCTGCTCGACGCTGCCCTGGACTCCGGCGGCAACGTCGCGCTCCTGGAGACCGGCCGCCTCGACCAACTTGACGCAGTGACCAGCTAAACCGCTGCCAATCGCCCATGGGCAGTTCGCGGTTCAGGCCACCGCATGGTCATCGTGCTGGCCGCGCCCATGTGGGCGACTGGTGTAGCCGGCTGTTGGATCTGGTGTAGGCCTCGGGCCCTCGATCCGGCGAGGCATTCTCGACCGCACTGACATCGGCAGGACGGATGCCTCTGCCTCGCCGAGCCAGTCACCATCTGTGGCGAGCACTGGCCAGCCGCCGCGCACCAACGGCGGCGTGAGCGTGCACCATTTGACATTGTCGTTACCGTCCGGGGCGGTGATTCTGGGCGGGCTCTGGGATAATCAATGCGTGGGGCAGTTGTCATTCTTCAGTCGCACGGAATTGGCTGCCATGCGTGACCGGACCAGGTCTCGGCGCTATTGTCCGGCAACGGAGCAGTTCCGTCGGGACCATGAGCGACATCGAGTGTGGGGCCTTGCTCAGCGGCACGCCGAGAAGCTACGCCGCATCCACGGTGGCGTCCCGCCGGTGACCGCGGCCGACGACCGGCGGGACCGGCCCGGCCCGGCCCCCGCGCCGGTCCCGCCGACGCTACCGCCCGAACAGGCCGAACACCCCGCCGACCGAGTCGTCGCCGACCACACCGACCCCGCACCGCCGGACCGCAAGGGCGGCACCGCAGAGACCGGGCGCGCCCGCACGGGCCGTCGCCCACCACCGCCGCCGTCACGCCGGCCCGCCAGCGCGGCAACGCGTCGAACAATCGGCCGCCATCCGCGCTCATCGGCAACGTATCGCAGCCGGTTCCTGCATCCGCCGCGTCCGGCCGGCTGTCAATTCCGCCGAAGCCTGCGAAAGGTCGAGCACCATCCCAACGCGCCACCGGCGGAGCACTTCAGTGAATACGCGCTCATCGACAGTATGCGGGTGATCTTCGATCACCTGCGCCCTGGCGGGCCGCATAATGCGTGATATGTAGCGTGATCGAGGCACTGCGTGACCCGATTGAGGAGCCTCACGATCACCTACATATCAAACAGATGGGCGCAGCCGATCACGGCCGACCCGGCCGCTGGCAAAGGCCTGTATGGCCATCGCCGTAGTGCCGAGAGGAATCCGGTACGGCCGGCTGCCCGATGCGGGCGGAAGCGGGTCCCGGAGCAAGCCCGTCAACCGCATCGAAGACCCCTTGTGGCCGCAAGCTCACGCCGACGTGCACGATCGCCGAGAGCGGGTGGACCGTTCTCGCGCGAGAGGTTGATGGCGCTCGGCGAGGCCGGGCTGCGGTGCAGTGGTGGGGCGCCTGGTCCGGCACTACAGCTCCGGGTGGCGATGGGCAGGGCGGCCACGGCGCAGAGGCGGGAGGTACCAGGCCGGCAATCGCGTAGGCCTGCCAGTAGGCGTCCCCGATGGCGGCGGTGGCCACTGCCTCGGCGAGCTGGGCGGGTGACAGGTACCGGGCCATGACGGCCAGGCCACCGACGCGCCACTGCTCGCGGCGGACTTGCTGGATAACAGCTTGGCTTGCCGTTGCCGGGCGATGACTGCGCCGAGATGCATTGACGTTCGGCCATACTGCATGGGTCTTGCCCGCCGTTGTGCATGGAGTTCCCCGATGGGGCGGCGCGTGGGTTGCGGATTCGCGATGATGGTGGCTGCGCCAGGCGACGGGTGACCGGACTGCGGGGGATGCGGTGGATGAGCACGTGGCAGGGTTCGTGACGACCTTCCAGGCCTTTCTGGACGAGGTTGTGCAGGAGCATCGGCAGCGGCGGGACGAGGACGGCCCGGCGCTCAACGTCGTGCTGGGCCAGCACTTGGGCGCGGATCCGCGGCGGCTGCCGGTGGTCACCGAGGACATTCCGGCGCATCTATTCGTTGATCTTGATATCGCGTTGAGTGAGGTGCAGCAGGTCGCGGGCGATCACCAACTGATCGGTGTGGGTAGCGGGGAGCAGCGCCGCCACCAGTCGCTGAGCGAGATTCTCGACCATGCCGGTCGGTATGGGCAGTTCCCGATCACCGCGGTCGACTACGTAAGCATCGCTACCGGTCCGGACACGTCCCGCCAGGCGGTCTCCTTCGGGCTGCGCCTGTTCGTCTACAACGGGGTGGCGGTCGTGGTGTTGCAACGTTCGGCGGAGCCGCGGTTTGGGCAGTTGGCCGCGCGGATGGAGGTCATCACACCGGTGGAGGGTGTCGCTGCGGACCTGATCGCTGCCGTGCGCTCGCTCATGTTGCAGCGGTCGGTGCTGCGCGGGCAGGTGTTGTCGCTGGGTGGCTCGTCATACGAGCGGGGGGTCGGCGAGATTACCTTCCACCGGCGTCCTTCGGTACACCGCGACGACGTCATTCTCCCGGCAGGTGTGCTGGACCGGGTCGGCCGCCACGTCGGTGGCATCGCCGTGCACCGTGACCTGCTGCGCGCCGCCGGCCAGCACCTCAAGCGCGGGCTGCTGCTCTACGGCCCGCCCGGCACCGGCAAGACCCACACGGTACGTTACCTGCTCGGCGCTCTGCCGGAGTTGACCGTGCTGTTGCTGGCTGGGCCGGCCATCGCGTACGTCGCAGAGGCCGCACGGATGGCGCGGGCCTTGCAGCCCGCTCTCGTGGTGCTCGAGGACTGCGACCTGGTGGCCGACAGCCGCGACCGGCACACCGGCCCCCAGCCGATGCTGTTCACGGTGCTGGAGACGCTGGACGGTCTCGGTGATGACGCCGACATCGCCTTCCTGCTGACCACGAACCGGATCAACGTCCTGGAACCCGCGCTCGCCCAGCGACCCGGTCGCGTCGACCTGGCCGTCGAGATACCGCTACCCGACACGGACGCCCGCCACCGCCTCATGCGGCTCTACGCCCGAGACCTGCCATTCACCGCGGCGGCACTGGAGCGGGCCGCGGAACGCACCGGCGGCGTCACCGCGTCGTTCGCCAAGGAGCTCATGCGCCGGGCCGTGCTGATCGCCGCCGACGCCGGACGCGCCCCTGCCGACGACGACCTCGATCAAGCGCTCGACGAGATGCTGTCCCAGGCAGAATCGATCACCCGCTCACTGCTCGGCACCCCACATGATCAGGCGCAGGTCGGAGAGGTGGCCGTAGGGGTCAGGGAGCGGCAGCGCGTCGATCCGGGAACGTGACGGTCACGCTCAGCCCGCCTCCGGCGAGTGGGCTGGCGCTCACCTCGGCGCCGTGGGCCTGGGCGATCGCGCGCACGATGGCCAGCCCGAGGCCGTAGCCCTCGGCGCCGGAGCGGACCCGCTGGGTGCCGAGGCGCTGGAAGGGCTGGAACAGGCGGTCGAGCTCCTCGTGCGGTACCGGTGGACCCGTATTGGCGATCGTGAGCGTCGGGCCTTCGGTGGTGACGTCCACCCGCCCGCCCTCGACATTGTGCTTGATCGCGTTGTCGACCAGGTTGGTCACCAGGATCTCGGCGAGTTGCTCGTCGCCGGTCACGGGGGCCGGGGCCAGCGACAGCACGAAGGAAACGTGATCAGCCGGACGGGCACCGACCACCCGCCGGGTCACCGAAGCCAGGTCGAACGGCGCGGGGCGCTCGATGCCCTGCTCGCCGGTGGCCAGGGTCAGCAGCGCGTCGATCAGCCGCGCCTGCGTCTCGCCCAGCGCCAGGACCTCGCGGCCCGCCTCGCGCAGGGTGTCGGCGGAGGCGGCCGGGTCGGCCAGGGCGACCTGCAGCAGGGCTCGCTGGGCGGTGAGCGGGGTGCGCAGCTCGTGCGAGGCGTTGGCCACGAAGCGCCGCTGGGCCACGAACGACGCCTCCAGGCGGCCGAACAGGTCGTCGAGGGTGCCGGCCAGCTCGGCGAACTCGTCGCGGCGGCCGGTGAGGCCGAGCCGGCGGTGCAGGTTGGTGGCCGAGATGTCCCGGGCGGTGTCGATCATGACCCGCAGCGGGCGGAGGAACCGGCCGGCGACCACCCAGCCGAGCACGATCGAGATCAGCACCATGACGGCGAAGGCGATGCCCGTCACCCCGAGCAGGTGGTTGCCGACCGGGGTGCCCTGGCCCGGCAGCGGCGGGCCGCCCTGGTCGTTTACGGGCCGCGTGTGGCTGGCGCCGAGCAGCGGCACCGCGACCAGGGCGGCGCCGGAGACGAAGAACGGCCCGGCGTAGAGGAGGGTGAGCTGGCGGCGCAACGAGCGACGGCTGCGGGCCATGTCAGGCCTCCCCGATCCGGTAGCCGGCCTCGCGGACGGTGTGCACGACGGGCGGGTCGCCGAGGCGGGCCCGCAGCCGCCGTACCGTCGTCTTCACCGTGGTCGTGAACGGGTCCGCGGCCTCGTCCCAGACCCGCTCGAGCAGCTCCTCGGCGGAGACCGGGCGCCCGCCGGCCGCCATGAGGCACTCCAGCACGCCGAACTCCTTGGGGGTGAGCTCCAGGCGGCGGCCGGCCCGGGTGGCGACGCGCTGGGCGGGGTCGAGGGTGAGGTCGCCGGCGGTGAGCACCGGGGGCAGGGCGGTGGACGGGCGCCGGGCGAGGGCCCGGATGCGGGCCACCAGCTCGTCGAAGTCGAACGGCTTGGGCAGGTAGTCGTCGGCGCCGAGGCCGAGGCCCTCGATCCGGTCGCGCACGGTGCCGGACGCGGTCAGCATGAGCACCCGGCTGGCCGGGTGGGCGGCCACGATGTGGCGGCAGACGTCGTCGCCGCCGACGCCGGGCAGGTCCCGGTCGAGGACGACCACGTCGTACCGGGTGACGGCGAGGCGCTCCAGCGCATCGGTGCCGTCGAGCACCACGTCGACGGCCAGGCCCTCCCGGCGCAGGCCGGTGCCGATGGTCCGGGCGAGGATCCCGAAGTCTTCCACGACGAGCACACGCATGGCTCCACCATGCCAAACGCGCGGTGACACCGTGGTGTCACCGACCGGCGCGTAGACCGGACGCCATGATTACGGTTGAGGGCCTGCGCAAACGGTTCGGGCCCAATCTCGCGCTGGACGGGATGACGTTCACCGTCCGCCCCGGGCACGTCACCGGGTTCGTCGGCCCGAACGGCGCCGGCAAGTCCACCACCATGCGGGTCGTGCTCGGCCTCGACGCCGCCGAGGAGGGCACGGCGCTGGTCGGCGGGAAGCCGTACCGCAGCCTGGACCGGCCGCTGTGCCACCTCGGCTCGCTGCTGGACGCCGCCGCCCTGCAGCCCGGCCGCACGGCCCGCAACCACCTGCTGTGGCTCGCCCACTCGCAGGGCCTGCCGGGCCGCCGCGTCGACGAGGTGCTGGAGCTGACCGGCCTCGGCGGCGTCGGGCGGCGCCGGGCCGGGGGCTACTCCCTCGGCATGCGCCAGCGCCTCGGCGTCGCCGCCGCCCTGCTCGGCGACCCGTCCGCGCTCATGCTCGACGAGCCGTTCAACGGCATGGACCCGGAGGGCATCATCTGGATGCGTACCTTCCTGCGCGACCTGGCCGCCCAGGGCCGGGCGGTGCTCGTCTCCAGCCACCTCATGAGCGAGCTGCAGGGCACCGCCGACCACGTCGTGGTGGTCGGGCGGGGCCGGGTGATCGCCGACGCGAGCGTGGCGCAGCTGCTGGCCGGCGTGGCCAACGGCCGGATCACCGTGCGCTCCGCCGCGATCGACGATGCCGCAGGTGTACTGCGGGCAGCCGGCGCCACCGTGACCCGCAACGGCGACGGCACCCTCACCGTGGCCGGGCCGGCGGCCGAGGACGTCGTCGCCGCGCTCGGCAAGGCCGGCGTGCCCTTCTCCGAGGTCGCCGCGCACCGGGCCACGCTCGAGGACGCCTACCTCGAGCTGACCCGCGACGCCGTCGAGTTCCGGGGGGCGGCCCGATGAGCTTCCTGCGTCTGCTGCGCGCCGAGTGGACGAAGCTGCGCACCGTGCGCGGCTGGATCATCGGGCTGCTCGCCGGCGGCCTGGTCATCGTCGTCTTCGGCCTCGCCCCGGGCCGGCAGGGCTCCTGCGGCCAGCACGGCCCGGGGTCCGACTGCACCCCGCTGCACAGCGCCGACGGCCGCGAGGTCACGGACTCGTTCACGTTCGTGCACCGCACCCTGACCGGCGACGGCACCATCACCGCCCGGGTCGCCGACCTGAGCGGCAAACTGTTCGACGACGGTAACCATCTCGTCCCGTGGGCCAAGGCCGGCCTCATCGTGAGGGACGGCACGACCCAGGGCGCGGCGTACGCGGCCGTCATGCGCACCGGCGAGCACGGGGTGCGGCTGCAGTACGACTACACCCACGACCAGGCGGGCGCCTCCGGCGGCGGGGCGGTGTGGCTGCGCCTGACCCGCACCGGCGAGGTCATCAAGGCGGAGCAGTCCGCCGACGGCTCGGCGTGGACGACGGTCGGGACGGCGCGGCTGCCCGGGCTGCCGCAGACCGTGACGGCCGGGTTGTTCGTGACGTCCCCGGAGTACTCCACGCAGGTCAACGAGTCCGTGGTGCTCACCGGCGTCAAGGGCGGCCCCAGCCAGGCCACGGCCGCGTTCGACCACCTGGCCACGGCCGGCTCGTGGTCCCAGGACTGGGAGGGGACCATTCTCGGCGCGCGGTCCGGCCCCGCCGCCTACAACGTGGCCCGCTTCGAGCAGACCGCCGAAGGCTGGACGCTCACCGGCTCCGGCGACATCGCGCCCTCGACGGCGGGCGGCGGCGGCGTGAGCGTCACCCAGACCCTCGTCGGCACGTTCGTCGGCCTCATCTTCATGGTGGTCGTCGGGGCCATGTCGGTCACCGCCGAGTTCCGCCGCGGCCTCATCCGCACCACCTTCGCCGCCGGCCCGCACCGCGCCCGGGTGCTCGCCGCCAAGGCCCTCGTGACCGGCGCGGTCGCCTTCGCCGCCGGCCTCGTCGCGGCGTGGGTCGTGGTGCGGTTCGGCGTCGGCGTGCTGCGGGACAACGGGGTGTACGTCAGCCCCGTCCCCGCCGCGACCGAGGCCCGGATGATCGCCGGCACGGCCGCGCTCCTGGCCGGCTGCGCGGTCCTCGCCGTCGGGCTGGGCGCCCTGCTGCGCCGGGGTGTCACCGCCGTCACCGTGTCGATCGTGGTGATCGTGCTGCCGTACCTGCTGTCGGTCACCGTCCTGCCGCTGCGCGCCTCCGACTGGCTGCTGCGGGTCACCCCGGCGGCGGCCTTCGCGCTGCAGCAGGCCGAGCCGCGATGGGCGCAGATCGACACCGTCTACTCGCCCGCCGACGGGTACTTCCCGCTGAGCGCCTGGGGCGGCCTCGCGGTGCTCGCCCTGTGGATCGCCGCCGTGCTCGGCGGGGCCGCCGTCGCGCTGCGCCGGAGGGACGCGTGAAGGGGGCCCTGCTGGCCGAGTGGACGAAGCTGCGCACGTCCCCCGGCACCTGGTGGCTGCTCGCCGGGGTGATCGCGGCGACGATCGGGCTGAGCGCGGGGGCGGCCGCGGCGGTTTCCTGCCGTACCGTGTGCACGGCCGACCTCACCAAGGTCTCCCTGACCGGCGTAGAGCTCGGCCAGGCCGTGGTCGCGATCCTGGCGGCGCTCGCGATCGGCAACGAGTACAGCAGCGGCATGGTCCGGGTCAGCCTGGCCGCCGTGCCTCGCCGCACCCGCCTGCTGCTGGCCAAGGCGGTCGTCACGTCGGTCGTCGTCCTCGCCGCCGCGGTCCTCGGCGTGGCCGGCTCGGTGCTCACCGGCCACCTGCTGCTGCCCGCCCACGAGTTCCTCTGGCGGCCGGCGGTGGGGTCGGTGCTGTACCTGGAGCTGATCGCCCTGCTGAGCCTGGGCGTGGCGACCGCGGCCCGCCAGCCGGCCGCCGCGGCCGGCGTCGTGCTCGGCCTGCTCTATGCGTGGCCGGTCGTGGCTCGCGTGGTGACCGACCCGACGTGGTCGCGGCGGCTGGACCAGATCGGCCCGATGAGTGCCGGCACCGCCGTGCAGGCCACCCGGGATCTCGCGGCCCTGCCGATCGCCCCCTGGTCCGGCCTGGGGGTGCTGTCCCTGTGGGCCCTGGCCGGGCTGCTGGCGGGCTGGCTCCTGCTGCTGCGCCGCGACGCCTGACCGGCGCCGCCGCGCGACCGGCGTCGCGGGACGGATGCCAGCTTCCGGGGCTGAACCGGGAACCCCGGAGGCTGGCACCGCTACCGCGCCGCCGGTCACGCATCGCGATTCGATTCACGCTCACCGGTTGATCATGTAACGTCGGGTTGGTGTGGACCGGGCGATGGCGGCCGGTCGCGGCCGGCGCGCTGGCGCTGCTGGCACTCGCCGGCGCGGCGGTAGCGGCCTGCCGGGCGACCGACGGGAGCGAAGGCCCGGCGGTCTGGCGGGCCTATCCGGGCGCGTTCACCGCGCCGGCCGGGGCGACGGCGGCCGCGACCCTGCTCATGCCCGCGCCCGACGGGTGCTTCTACGCCATCGGTCCGGTCGACGCCGGCCAGCGGCGGTGGACGGGCACCTGGCGCGGCACCGCAGACTGCGCCACGGTCCGCCGGGAGTGGCCGGTCGAGCTGCCCCCGACGTCGCCGCAGATCACCGAGCGGGAGACCGTCGTCGACGCGGTCGAGGGGCCGCAGGACTGGCTGACGGTGTCCGCCACGACCGCCGGGGACGCCGCCTGGGCCACCACGTCGCGGGGCACGCCGGAGCACTGGGAGGCCGGCCAGCTGCGCACGCCGCGGGACGCCGCCGGGGACGTGCCGGCCGGGATCGGCGTCGTGCGCGGCCGGTTCGCCGTGGTCGGGCTGCACGGAACAGCACCGACGGTGTACCTCTCCCCCGGCTACGGCCCATGGGACGACCGCCCGCTGCCGCAGCCCCGCAACGGCGGCGACGACGTCCGGCCGCTCGCCGTGGCCGGCGCCCCCGGCAGGTACCGGCTGGACTCCGGCACCCGGCGCCTCGTCGAGGACGTCGGCCCGGCCGTCGCCGTCGGCCGGTCCGGCGACAGGGCGGTCGTGTGGACCAGCCGGGACGGCGGCGCCGAATGGTCCGCGGACACCCCGGCCGGGGCGACCGAGCTGACCGACGTGGTCCACGACGGTTCGGCGTTCGTGGCCGTCGGCGCGGCGGGCCGCAGCGCCCTGGTGCTGACGTCGGACAACGGCTCGATCTGGGCGCCGGACCGGCGGGGCGTCCCGGCCGGCGCGCTGCCGTGGCGAGCCGTGTTCGCGCTGCGCCCGCCGACCGGCCGCGGCGAGCCGATGGTGCTCGGCGGGCCGGCGGCGCCCCCACCGGCGGTCTACGCCGTCGGCCCCGCCGCGGAGCACGACTGCGCGACCGCGTGGCGCCGCGACGAGGGCGCCTGGGTCGCCGAACCGCTCGGCTGCCACGGCGTGCCGACCGCGCTGCTGCGCCTCCCCGACGGCCGGATCGCCGCGGTCAGCGGTACCACCCTGCTCCTACGTCAGCATCTGTAAATCCGTACATGCGGTGGCGCAGATCGACGAACCTCGGTGTACCGCAAGGACTGACCGGAGCCGCCCGTGCTACCCGGCCGTCAGCAGCTGGTGGACGCGGGTCAGGAAGGCGGCCGCCGCGTCGCGGTCGACCTCCCCGCCGGACTCGCGGCCGCGGGCGTGGCTGTCCAGGGCGGCCCTGATCAGTGCCGCCTCCTCCGCCAGGTGCTCGGCCGCCCACGCCCCGGCCGCGCGCTTGGGTGACCAGGTGCGCTCCACGCAGTACCGCAGCGCCCGGCACCCGTTGAGGACCGCATCGTCGCCGTGGTCCCCGAGCCCGTCCAGGTGCGCGGCGACCGATTCGGCCACGACCGGCAGCAGGTGCCGCGACCGCACCCGGGTGACGAGGTCGGCGAACGGCGGGCCGATCAGCGCGCGCCGCTGCTGGCGGACCATGTCCCGGTCGATCGGGTACCAGAAGGCGGGCCCGTCGCCGGGGCCGGTCTCGGCCTTGTACGGCAGCTGCGCCCCGGTGTTGAGGTTCAGCGCGAACCCCGCCTCGGTACCGAGCCCGGCGAGCGTCGCCCGGTCGTAGAGGACGAACTCGAGCCCGGCCGCCGGGCACGGCAGCGCGTCGTGCCCGAGTGCGGCCACCACCGCGTCGATCTCCTGCGCGGCTGGCTCCTCGGCCACCGCGACCAGGTCGATGTCGCTGCGGCCGGGCTGGAACGCGTCGAAGGCGAGCGAGCCGGCCGGGTACACGCCGACCAGCCGCCCGCGGAAGATGCCCTGCAGCCGGTCGACGACCGCGCCGAGGTACGCGTCGAGGCGCATGCCGCAACGATAACGGCCGACGTCATCGCGCCAGCCAATGGCATGGCCGACGGGAACCTCTGCACCGGGTTGGCGTCCGGGCTGTCCTCCTGTTTGTCACCCTTGATGTTCGTTGAGCAGCGCCCTCAGTGCGTGAGCGAACTGGGTCGGCCGCTCGACGGGACCGAGGTGACCTCCGGGCAGCTCGGTCAGGGGCAGGTCAAGCCGCGCGGCCAGTGCCGCGGCGGCCCGGTACGGCAGCTGGCCGCGGGAGTCGATGCCGGCGACCGGGATGAGGCGTGCAGACGCCGCGTCGAGTGCGGCCAGCTGGACTTCGTTGGTGGCGAAGGGGACCAGGATGTGCTCGAGGAAGAGCGGCTGGAGGCCGGCGAGGCGGGTGAACAGCTCCAGCAGTTGCGGGGTCGGGGGTTCGGGGTGTGTGTCGGCGTAGCCTTCGAGCCAGTCGCCGCAGTGGTGCAGCGCCGCCGGGGTGGCGTCGGTGCCGGCGGTCGTCATGATGGCGGTCATGAGCGGTGCCGCCGCGGCCGGGCCGTCGGTGCGCGCGGCTGCTCGGACCGATTCGAGGGCGCTGCGGTGGCCCTCGGCGTCCGGCAGGAGGACGGTCACCGGTGGTTCGTGAACGACCGCGAGGTGGACGTGCTCAGGGTGGCGGGCCAGGAGTTCGAGCGTGGTGATGCCCCCGGCGCTGAAGCCGAACACGGTCGGTGGCTCGTCGAAGAGCTTCTCGATCAGGGCGAGGGTGTCCTCGGCGTGGACCTTCGGGTGCTGTTCCCCGGTGATGGTGTCGGGTCGCGCTGCCGAGGCGACGCGGCTGGACATCGCGACGACGCGGTAGTAGCCGGCCAGGTGCGCGACGAGGCGGTCGAGGACGCCGGCGTGTCCGGAGCCGCCGGGCAGGAGCAGCAGCGGGGGGCCCTCGTCGCCACGCTGGTCGTAGTCGATGGTGGCGCCGTTGAGGGTCAGCGTCCCGGTGGAAATTGGCTTCTCCTGTCTAGATTTTCGACCAGTTGGTCAGGATGTGGTGCAGGGTCTCGACAGCTCGCCGCCACGAGGTGTCGAGGCTGCGGTCGGCGGTGAAGCCCCCGCTGGCTTCCAGGTCGCTGAATCCGTGCAGGGTGCTGCGCAGCAGCCGGACGGCGTCGGTGGCGTCCGGTTCGGACAGGTCGTAGCCGCGCAGGAGGGCGTAGCAGACGTCGATGATGCGCGCGGCGTTGCCCGATGTGGCGAGTCGCTCGGGCGAGACCGGGTGCCGGGTGGCGGCGTAGCGGCCGGGATGACCGGTGGCCAGGGTCCGGTAGGTGTCGGCGAAGGCGGTGAGGGCGGCGTGGCCGGATCGTCCGGCGATCGCCGCGCCGAGCGCGTCGGCCCATTCGCCGAGCGCGCGCATCGCCACGCGTTCTTGCACGTCGGCGAGGCCCCGGATGTGGGTGTACAGGCTGGCATCGCGGACGCCGAAGCGCTTGGCGAGCGCTGACAGCGTCAGGTGATCGAAGCCGATCTCGTCAGCGAGGTCAGCGGCTGCGGCCACCAGGGCATCCGGGGTGAGCCTCTCACGCGGCATGGTTTTCCTAACCTCCCTAGGATATTTGCTAATATACCTAGGAGCGCTGGGGTCCTCGCAACCTGACGAAGCGGAGAATCACCACAGCCTTACCGCAACAGCCACGCGGACATCTCCGGTGCGAAGTAGCTACTTCGACCTGACAAGTAGATTGATGGCTGTCGCGAAGTACACGCAGGTCGGCTGCGGTGCCTCCGACTGCACGCTGGTTCATGACTACGCGCGGCAGAACGCCTTCGGCCAGATTCGCATCCATACATCGAGCTTCTCGGCCTAGACGCACGACTACGACAAGGCCGGCAAACGGTTCCGCTCCTGGACGGACAACACCATCGGCTCGGTGAGCAAGACCAACCACTACAGCGGCGACACCGACAGCCCCGGCTGGACGAACGAGGGCGACGGCACGTACACGCGCATCATCAACGCGATGGCTGGCCTGTCCGGCACCAGAACCGGCTCCGCGGGGACGATCACGTGGCAGATCACGAACCTTCACGGCGATCTGGTCGCGGGTACCGTCACCGGGACGAACGGCCTTGCGTACACCGCCGAGACGGACAAGTACGGCAGCGCACGTAATGCGGGCGACGTCGGCACACACCGGTACGGATGGCTCGGCAGTGCGCGCCGGGCTGCGGATACGCCCGGGGGGCCCATGCTGATGGGCGAACGGGTCTACTCGCCCGCCACGGGGCGGTTCGGCAGCGTCGACTCGGTCTACGGCGGCAACGCCAACGCTTACGACTACTGCGCTGGCGACGGCGTCAACTGCACCGACGTCAGTGGCAACGCCTCGTGCCGGGGGAGCTGGAAAACCTCGAGCAAGTCGTGGTCCACCGGATCGTCACCGAGACCTACAACATCCGGTGCCGACTCAGCCACAACGAAACCTGGATCTCACTGGCCCTCTTCGCGGTCTTCGGCTCGACGATCATGGCGGGCGTCCTCGGCTTCGCCGCCTTCATGATCTGCGCGACGTTCGGCACGCCGCTGGCCGGCGCGGTCTGCGCCACAATCACCATGGCGGTGACCGGCATGGTCGGCGCACTGATCGGCATCGCGGGGACCGGCATGTACGGAAACATCTGCAAAAGCCTCAACGGCGTAACCCTCCGCTCCACCGTCATCCGCATGTACCACTGGATAACAGGTCAGACCGTCGCCGCGGTGTACGGCTATCCCCTTATGCGATCTTGTAACTGACAACATCTGAGATCGGCCATGCGGGAGGCATCCCACACGGCCGGCCAGCCCCGAGAGGTCACCGTGCCCACTTACGTCCAAGCCGTGTGGCTTGTGTTCTGCGTCGTGCTGTGTGTAGCGACCGGCTTGGCCGCGTGGCGCGTGTCCTCGCAGCCGGTGTTGGCCAAGGTGCGCACGACCGCCGGGCCCTCCTTCGAGCGGCTGGCCAGGACCGCCTCCCGCATCGGATACATGATCAGCGCCGTCTTCGCCGTACTCGCCGTCGTTGTGTCCACCGGCAGCACTTACGCCATGCTCGTCGTAGGCCTCGTGCTCATGCCGGTGGCCCTCGTCCTCGCCGTGCTGACCGTGATAGCCATCGGACGGGCCATTAAGCACCGCCACTGAACGACAAAGCCCAACCGTGCAGACAGACCTGGTAGGTGTGGCGACAGCCACGCGCGGACCCGCCGAGCGGCCGCGCGACTACGGTCGCGGAACGTCGTGCGGGGTGCCGAATGATGCTGCAATGCCGGAAGACGCGCCGCTGAATAGCGGTGCTCCGCCAGGCGCAGCCGTATCGGAGATGCAGACCAAACTTCCGGATCCCCCGTGCCCGGGCGGCCAGCGCCACCGTGAGCGCCCCGGTCGGCGCACTCCCCACGCGGAATCCGACGGGCTACCACGCGTGGCTCACCGTTGTCCGCTCCGCGTGGCGTCCCGGTCGTGTTGCCGAGGTCGGGCGCGTGCGGGTCGCGGAACTTCCTGCGGGCCGCGCCGGCGGCATCCAGGCGGTGAGCATCGGAAACCGCCGAACCGGACGACGTGTCCGATTGGTAGGCTATTGCGATGAGTAGCCGCCGTGACCTGTTGACGGGCAGTCCGATCGACGCCCCGGCCCGCGGGGAGCGCGCCGACGCGGCCAGAAACCGGGCGAAGGTGCTGGCCGCCGCTGCGAAGCTGTTCGCCGAGCGCGACGCGCGAACCGTCACCATGGAGGACATTGCCACAGCCGCCGGGGTGGGGCGCGCAACGCTGTACCGGCGCTACCCGGATCCGGCGTCGGTCGCACGGGCCCTGCTCGACGAGCACGAGCGCGCGCTGCAGGAGCAACTCATCTCCGGCCCGCCGCCGCTGGGTCCCGGCGCACACCCGGCGGACCGGCTGGCCGCGTTCTACGCGGCGATGGTGGAACTGCTCGAACAGCACCTGCCGCTCGTCCTCGGCGCCGAGATCGGGCCGGCCCGATTCGCCACCGGCGCCTACGGGTTCTGGCGGGCGCACGTGCGCGGGCTGCTCGTCGAGTCCGGCGCGCCCGAGGTCGACGCGCTGGTCGACGTGCTGCTGGCGCCCTTGGCCCCGGAGGTGTACGCATTCCAGCGCGGGCAACGCCATGCGCCCGAGCAGATCACCGCCGCCCTGCGCGCCCTCGCCCACCGCGTCGTTGCGGGCGATGCGGGGCCGGACCGCCGCCGATGATGCAAGCCGGCTGGAGGCGGCGGTCCGGACGTCCGGCGCCGGCCGTCACGCGGCCGGATCGGCGACGCGAGCGAGGATGACGCCGGCGATGATCAGCGCCAAGGCCACGAACCGGGTGACCTGGATCGGGTCCTTCTGCACGACGACGCCGAGGACGATCGCGCCGATCGTGCCGATGCCGGTGAAGACCGCGTAAGCGGTGCCGACCGGTAGGTGTTGCATTGCCCGGGACAACAGATATACGGCGCAGGCGCCGAGGACGAAGCAGATGAGTGTCGGCAGCGGGCGGGTGAAGTTCTGGGTTGGTTTGATGGTCTGCGACCACGCGATCTCAACCAGCCCGGCCAGCACCAGCACGAGCCAGCTCATGCCGGCTGCCCGGTCGTCACGCCGTCGTCCGCGCCGACGGTGCGCGCGAGCTCGACCACGCGCTGCTTGGCCGTGGCATACGACTGCTCGTATGCCGCACGGTGCTGCGCCAGGATGGGGTCTACGGTGGCGTTCACCAGCTCGGCGTTGACGAACGTGACGTCAGCCACCTGGAAGTGTCCGAGGAAGAAGTCTCGCAGGTAGCGCTCCTGGTGGTCGACGGGGGCGCGCGGCGTGCCCGGCGCGTAGGTGCCGCCCCGGGCCGAGGCGACCACCACTTTGACGTCCAGCGATGCGCGCGGAAACGTGACCTGGTCGATCCACAGCTTCAGGCTTGCCGGGATCGAGAAGTTGTACATCGGAGTGCCGATCAGCAGCACGTCGGCCGAGATCAGCTCGGTCAGCAACGGCTCCAGGACCGCCCAGGCCGCCCGCTGCTCCGCCGTGCGGACGCCCTCGGTCAGGCGACCCGGATCGGTGATGCTGTGCTCGAGCGCATAGTCGCAGATCTCGGTCCAGGCTTGTCCGATAACCGGGACCGGCTGGGCCGCCAGGTCCCGATAGGTGTACCTGCCGTCCGGGTGGGCGGCTCGCCACTCGGCGGCGAATGCCCCGCTCAAGGCGCGGGAACGCGACTCCCGGCGGGCGCTCGCGTCGAGATGAAGCAGGTGCGGCATGACGACTCCTCTACGAATCGCGATCCGGACGCATCGTCCAGTTCCGTTCGCCCAAGGTACTCAGCAACTGGACGCATCGTCCAGTTGCGTGCGTCACGTATGCGCTCGGACCGACGCGGCGTGGTCGCGCAGCGCGGTGACGGTTTCCTCGGTGAGCTGCGGCGGCTCATCGCCGAGGTACACGGCGGTGCGGATGTGGTGCTCGCCCGGGGGGTAGTCGGCGCGAAGCATGGGCAGGACCGTGCGCCGGTGCAGCACGTTCGTGCCGGCGATGGGCGCGACGAGCTCGCCGGTCCGGACGCGGTCAGTGTCAGTGTCGAGGTCGACGATGACACTGGTCAGCCCGCCGGCCGTTGCACCGCACGCGCCCACGTCGTCCGTGCTGCGAAGCGCCGCCGGATCCTGTCCCAACGTGAGCCACGGCAGGCTGAACGCGCCCTCGGCACCCGTCAACGCCCGGCCGGTGGTGAGCCGGTGCAGCCGGACGTGCCAGCCGTCGCGGAACGGCGCAAGGTACGTCTGCACGGTCACGTCCGCCCACGGCGACCACCTGGTCCAGACGACGTTTCCCTCGACGCGGGACTCGTCCACCTCTTCGCGGGCCCGCCAGCGCCGCCCGGCGTCGTCGCTGAGCGCCAGCATGCTGTCGAAGGCGCCGGCGGCGAGACTCCGGTCGCCGGCGGGGACGCTGAATCCGGCCCGGGTGGAGTAGGCGAACTTGGCGTACTTCGCGGCACCGCCGCGCGCCCAGTCGCGCCATCCCTGCCCGTTGAGCAGCACCACATCCCCCCGATGCCGGCTGATGACGACCCGTGGCGCGGCCTGCGCGCTCACCACGTCCGCATCCACGGGCGCGGATCCCGCAGCGGCCGCGGTGCTCCAGAAGGGATGCTCGGCGGGCAGGGCCAGGGGCAGGAAGAACTTGGTCGACCAGTACGGCGAGCCGGCGCCGAGGTACTGCTCCACGACCGCGCTGTTCGGATAGCCGTAGCCGACGGTGAGTAGCCCGTCCTCGCTGACGATCGGCTGTCGCCACCACCACGCGAGGTGCCGGTCGGCCAGGGCGCGGATGCGTTCCCAGGGCAGAGCCGGTACACCGGCGAAGGCCAGCGCGCCCCAGAACGCGCCCTGCGCGAAGCGGTACCCGAGACTGCGCCCGAACGGCACGGATGAGCCGTCGGCGGCGAACCAGTGCTGAAACTGCCCGGCGAAGCTGTGGCTGCGTTCGGTCAGTCGCTGCGCCCGCTCCGGCTCGAGCGCGTCGAGCCCGGTCAGCACGAGGCCGTACCAGTGGAATGCGAACGGGTTGTAGTAGTCGCGGCCGCCGTCGTCGCCGTCGCTGTACCAGCCGTCGGACAGCGCGAACCGTTCCAGGCGGTCGAGGTGTGCCCGCCGCCGGGTCGCGTCGGTGGCGATGCCGAGCCGTTGCAGGCCGAGCCCGGCGAGCACGGGGAAGAAGTGCCAGTTGTTGTCGTACGGCGTCGCCTGCGTCGCGTCGCTGAGCCAGCGCACCAGCACGTCGCGGTCCCGGCCGGTCAGCGGGTCCCAGAGCTCCCGCGGCGCGATCGCGAGTGCGTAGCCGATCGCGGCGGACTCGACGAGGCGTTGGCCACTGGGTGGCCCGGCGTACCAGTCGTGGCGCGGGTCGAGTGCCGCGAGGAGGCTGTGCCGGACGTTGTGCCACTGCTCGTCGGCGCGGCCGCCGCCGGCGGCGTGTGCGGCGAGGCCCCACAGCGGCCGGGCCACCAGCTCCAGCCAGGTCGCGCCCGGGTCGTTCGAGGAGGCGCAGACGGGTTGGCGGTCGGGCCCGAGGGACGCGAGCCGGGTGGCCGGTGCGGTCACGGCGAGCAGCGCCTGTGCCCATCCGTCGTGGGTGCCGGTCAGTTGCGGGGCCGGTGTTCCGTGGAGTTGCGCCAGCGTGGACACTTTACGGAGCGTAGGTCTGTAGTAAAGCTTTTCGCAAGCGTTTCTATTGGTCCGGACCAGGGAAGGTGTTGGTTGAACAAACGGCCGAGCATCAAGGATGTCGCCGCGCGAGCCGGCGTCTCGATGGCCACCGTGTCCCGGGTGCTCTCCGGTGACTACCCGGTCGCCGACGAGACCCGCCAGCGGGTCCAGCGCGCGGTGCGCGAGCTGGACTATGTGGTGAACGCCCATGCCCGGGCGCTGCACGGTGCGACGTCGAAGGTGGTCGCGCTCGTGGTCGCCGAGGTCACCACGCCGTTCTTCGCCCGCATCGCCGCCGGTGTCGAGGAGCAGGCGACGGAGGCCCACCGTCTCTGCCTGGTCTGCACGACCCACGCCGATCCCGACCGGGAGCTCGATGTGGTGCGGCTGATGCGGGAGCAGCGGGCCGATGCCGTCATCCTGGCCGGCGGGGTGGTGGAGAACGACGACTACCGCGAGCGGATGCGCCGGTATGCCCAGGGGCTGGAGGACGCCGGCAGCCGTCTGGTCCTGTGCGCCCGGCCGTCGCTGGGCCCGGACTTCCCCGCGATCACCGTCGAGTACGAGAATGTCGGCGGGGCGCACGCGGCCACCACGCATCTGCTGACGGCGGGCCACCGCGACATTCTCATGATCGCCGGACCCGTCGGGCTGACCACCTCCGACCAGCGCGTCGAGGGCTACCGCACGGCCTTGACGGCGTACGGCCGGCCGGTCGACCCGGCGCTGATCAGCCACGGGCCCTGGGACCGTGAGGGCGGCTACCGGCGCACGCGGGCGCTGCTGGCATCGGGGACGCGGTTCACCGCCATCTTCGCGGGCAATGACGGCGTCGCGTCCGGCGCGATGGCGGCGCTGCGCGAAGTCGGGCGGCGCATTCCCGAGGACGTCTCGATCGTCGGCTATGACGACATCCCCAACGCGGTCGACTTCAATCCGCCGCTGACGTCCGTGCGGGTTCCGCAGGAGGAGTTGGGGCGAACCGCGGTGAAGCTGGCGACGCAGCGTTCCAGCGAGGCGTCCGGGCGTGAGCATGTGATGCTCGGAACCCACGTGGTGGTGCGCGGTTCGGTCCGCCAGATCGGCGCCTGATTCGCGCCGGGCGTGTCGCGGCATGGCCGCTCGCCGCCCGGCGCGAATCCCCCCGGTCCGCTGACCTAACCGGCGTACTCCTTGGCGTACTCCTCGGCCATCTTGTCGCCGCCGTCGTCACGCCATTTCTTGAGGATGGCGTCCCAGTTGGTCAGCGGCGCGCGCCCGGTCACGATGTCGTTGATGCCGTCGTTGAGCACCTTGTCGAGCGTGACGCCGCTGCGGCTACGGGTGTCGGAGACCAGGCCGGCGGATGGATCCTTCAGCCCGAGGGGTACCGCCTTGGTCTCCCACGCGTGCAGCCGCTTGACCGAGTCGGCGTCGACGCCGGAGAAGTACAGCACCCGGGGCGCCTCGGCGAGGTAGATGATCGGCAGATTGACGTTGTTCTCGCCGTTGGCCCACAGCGGCGTGGGGGTCGGTGTGCCGTTTGCGGCCCGCGTGAAGTGGACGCCTTCCACGCCGAAGTGGGTGAGCTCGTACTCCTTGGTGCCGAACGGCGCGGCCAGGTAGTCCAGCACCCGCAGCAGCATCTGGATGCGTTCCGCCGGCGCCTTCTTCAGCACGGTGTAGCCGAAGTTGCCGGTGCCGGCGACGATGTACGGCCCGCTGGCGCCGGCCTTGTACGGCAGTGCGAGATCCACGGGGTAGGCACCCTTGACGCCGATCACCGCGGGCTGGAACGCGGCCAGCCCGTCGGTCATGCTCTTGAAGGTGCCGTTGTTGAAGAAGGTCTTCGTGTCGGGAACGCTGAGGGACATGGTGTCCGGGTAGTAGGCGCCGGCGGCGAAGAGCTCCCGGACGAAGGCCAGCGCGTCCTTGAACTCCGGCAGGGTCTCGGCCCTGATGAACTTGCCGCCATCGATCTTCCAGTTGTTCGGGGCGCCGAACGCCGCGGCGTGGAACTGTCGCAGGCCGAACTGGTTGGCCTTCTGGGCACCCAGGCCGTACTGCTTGTTCTTGCTCAGCGCCTTGACGGCGGTGGCGAACTCGTCCTTCGACCAGGTGCTGTCGTTGGCGCCGACCGAGGAGAAGGCGCTGCGATCGATGAACATCGCAGAGGCCGGCAGCGGCCGCTCCAGCGGGATGCCGAAGATCCGGCCCTTGATCCGGCCCATGCCCTGCCAGGTGTACGGCGGCAGATTGGCCAGGTTCGGGTAGGCCTTGATCTTGTCGCCGGCGAGGAAGTCCGACAGGTCGGCGCACTTGGCCGACACGAACTCCAGCTCGCGCGGGAGCCGGTGGCCGCCGCCGATGCTGATGATGTCCGGCAGGTCGTCGCCCGCCGTCAGGGTGGCCATCTTCGCGTCGAAGTCGGCGTCCGGCACGAGGGTGAGTTCCAGGTCGATGCCGAGTGCGTCGTTGATGGCCTTCCAGAGCTTGTTCTGGTCGGCGGGCTTCGGCGGGGTGCCGTACGTGATGGCCACGGCTTTGACCTTGGTCTTGTCGCCCGGCGTGGCCTTGACCGAGCTGACCAGGTCGCTCGGGTACTTCGTGTAGCCGGCCTGCACGCCCTCGGCGGTGCCGGGCAGATCCGGGGGCGGGCCGGCGAAGGGCTGGTACGTCGGCCACGGGACCTTGTCGGTGCCCGCGTTGCCGACCGAACCTCCGCCGCCGCCGTCTCCGCATGCGGCGAGCAGCGACGGCACGGCGAGCGCCGTCGCGCCCATCCCGATCGCGCGCAGCAGCGCGCGTCTGGACAGTTCAGGGGACCGGGTCATGGGAAGGCTTCCTTTTCTCTGGGGCCGGCGCGACAGGGGTGTGGGTGCGCGGGCGTGGAGGATCAGCTCTTGATGGCCCCGCTCAGCACGCCCTTGACGAAGAAGCGCTGGAGGAACGGGTAGACCAGCACGATCGGGATGGTGGCGAGCACCACCACCGCCATCCGCACGGTCTGCGGTGCGGAAAGCAGGCCCGCCTCGCCCGCTGACGGGTCGGCGAGCTGCCCGCCGGCCAGCACGTAGGTGCGCAGGACGAGCTGCAGCGGCCATCTGGACGGCTCGTCGATGTAGATGAGGGCGTTGAACCACGAGTTCCAGTACGAGACGGCGTAGAACAGTCCGACCACGGCGAGGACGGCCCGGGAGAGCGGGATCGTGATCCGCCAGAGCATCGTCAACTCGGACGCGCCGTCCATGCGCGCCGCCTCGTAGAGTTCCGCCGGCAGTGACTGGAAGAAGCCGCGCATCACCACCAGGTTGAACGTGTTGACCAGCACCGGGGCGATGAGGGCCGCGTAGGAGTTGAGCAGCCCGGTCTCCTTGACCACCAGGTACGCCGGGATGATGCCGGGCGGGAAGAGGAACGTGAACAGCACCACCAGCATGATCGGCTTGCCGCCGAACACGGCCGGCCGGCTCAGCGCGTAGGCCAGCAGGACAGTCGCGGCGAGGCTGAACGCGGTGCCGGCCACGGTCACGCCGAGGCTGACCACGGTGGCGCGGCCGACGATGCCGCCGGAGAGGATCTCCTTGTACGCGGCCAGGGACGGATGCTCGGGCCAGATGACCCAGCCGCCGTTGGCCACGACATCGGCCGGGGCGGCCAGGCTGGTGGACACGACCACGAGGAACGGAACCGCGACCAGGGCGAGCACGACGACGATCGCCGCCGCCTTGGCGGTGCTGGTGAGCGGATGCGGAGCCTCCTGCCAGGCGGGACGGCCCGCGCCGCGCCTGTTGTCGCGGTGTTGGAGCTTCACTGGTACACCCCTGACTCACCCAGCCGATGGGAGATCTTGTTCGCGGCGTAGACGAGCACGACGCCGATCACGCCCTTGAACAGCCCAGCGGCGGCGGCGAGCCCGAAGTTGCCGTCCTGGATGCCGTGGAAGTAGACGAAGGTGTCGATGATCTCGGCGGTGCGCGGGCCGACCGCGTCGCGCTGCAGCAGGATCTGTTCGAAGCCGACCGAGAGGATCTCGCCGAGTCGCAGCACCAGCAGCAGCACGATCACCGGGCGGATCGCCGGCAGGGTCACGTGCCAGAAGCGGCGCCACGGGCTGGCGCCGTCGAGGGCGGCCGCCTCGTACAACTGCTCGTCGACCTGGGTCAGCGCGGCCAGGAAGATGATCGTTCCCCAGCCGGTGTCCTTCCAGATGACCTGGGCGACCACCATCGGTTTGAAGGCGTCCGGGTTGCCGAGGATGTTCACGGTGTGCAGCCCGCTGTCGGCGAGGAACCCGTTGAGGACGCCGGTGGCCCCGAGCATCTGCTGGAACAGGGCGATCACGATCACCCACGAGACGAAGTGGGGCAGGTACACCACGCTCTGCACGAAGCGTTTGACTCTCGTGTGGGTCAGGCTGTGCAGCAGCAGCGCCAGCGCCAGCGGCGCGGGGAAGAAGAAGACGAGTTGCAGTACGGCGATCTCCAGGGTGTTCACGGTGGCGCGCCAGAAGTCCGCGTCGCCGAACAGCTGCTGGAAGTTGTCCAGGCCGATCCACCGGCTGCCGGACAGGCCGAGAAACGGCACGTAGTCCAGGAAGGCCAGCACGCTGCCGAACAGGGCGCCGTAGTGGAAGATCGCGTAGTAGAGCAGCCCGGGGACCATGAACGCGACCAGGATCCGGTCGCGACGCCACCGTTGATACCGGGCCCGGCGCGGCGGGCTGGCCGGTCCCGACCGGGCCGCCGCGCCGCCGGCCGGCCCCGCCGCGTCGAGCTCGGCCGTCTCCGCTCGAGTTTGCGCTGACACCTGCACCTCCTCGCCGACGAAGCGACTTGTGGCCTGGACCACACGTTCGACCAAGGTAAAAGCTTTTCTACAAAGACGTCAAGAGTCCGACACCGATCCGAAACACTTCCCCATCTATATGCCGCTTGACCTGGTCTCCTTGACTGGTTAATGTTCACGCTCATCACAGGAGACGTTTTCTATCGAACGGAGACGCCGTGCGTCAGGCCGAGCGCCCTGTCGGGATGATCGCGATGTCCCGCGCGGTGACCTCCGCGGTCCTGCCGGAGGACCTCATGGCCCGGCTCGCGGGCGTCCTGCGGCTCGCCGGGACCGAGGCGGTGGAAAGCTTCGACGATCCGGCGGCTCGCCGCGGCATGGAGACGGTCGAGGTCCTGGTGACCGGATGGTCATGCCCGCCGCTGACCATGGCAGTGCTCGACGCCGCGCCGAAACTGCGAGCGGTGGTGCACGCCGCCGGCTCGGTCAAGGGGCACGTGGGCCCGGAGGTGTTCGCCCGAGGGATCGTCGTGTCCTCCGCCGCGGACGCCAACGCCGAGCCCGTCGTGGACTTCACGCTCGCGGTCGTCACATTGGCGGGCAAGCGCGCCTTCGGGCTGGCTCGGCAGTACGCGACGGGCCGGTACGCACCCTTCGAGCAGCGGATCGGCAACGACGGCCGGGTGATCGGCGTGGTCGGCGCGTCGCGGATCGGCCGGCGGGTGATCGCCCGGCTCCGTGCCGGCGGGTACCGGGTGCTGGTCGCCGATCCCTACCTGGACCGGGCGCGGGCCGCGGAACTGGGCGCCGAGCTGGCCGATCTCGACGAGCTGTGCCGCCGCTGCGATGTGTTGACGCTGCACGCGCCGCAGCTGCCGGAGACGCGCCACCTCATCGACGAGCGGCGGCTCGCGCTGCTCCGCGACGGCGCCCTCGTGATCAACACGGCGCGGGGCTCGCTGGTGGACACGGACGCGCTGACCCGGGCGTGCGCGAGTGGACGGATCGACGCCTGCCTGGATGTCACCGACCCCGAGCCCCTGCCCGCGGGCCACCCGCTGTTCGGGCTGGCCAACGTCTGGATCACCCCGCACCTGGCCGGTGTGCAGGGCAGCGAGGTGCGCCGGCTGGGCGAGTTCGCCGTCGCCGAGGTCGAACGGTTCGTCGCCGGCGAGCCGCTGCACGGCGCGGTCCACGCCGACCAGCTCGGCCAGCTCGCCTGAGGAATTGCCTGCGAGTTGCTCGTCAGCGTAGCCCGGGCGCTGCGCGTGGTACCCCTGCTCAGCCGGCCCTGAGGTCGCCCACCATGCGCCGGTAGACCGGCTCCAGCTCGGCGTCGGTGCCAGACGGGTCCAGGTCGAGCTCGCCCGGCTCCTCCGGGGGCAGCGCCGCCACCCGCTGGCCGAGCGGGGGCGGGTACTCGCCCGCGCCACCGTCGCCGTCGGCCGGCGCCACGGGGTGGGCGGCGCGGACCGCGGCGGCAAGCGCCGGCCAGGCCGCCACGAGCGGCAGCACCGGCCCCCGGCGCTGCGCCCAGGCGGCCGCGCCCGCGTGGTCGCCGGCCTTGGCGTCGCGGCGCAGCACGGTGACGATCGACGGCGTCAGCCACCGGGTGAGGAGTACCTCGGCGACCGCCGCCGAGCCGGCGACGCGCGCCGCAGCGGCGTCGGCGGCGTGTACGGCCCGGATCGCGTCCGGGCGCAGCAGCGCGAGATAGGTGCGGCGCAGCAGCGCCACCGCGCCGCGCAGCACCCAGGTAACCGGGAACAGCAGCAGTTCGACGATCCAGACGAGCGACTGGTCCGCACTGACCTGGCCGCCGACCCGGGTGGACATCGCGGCGAGGACCGCTGGGTCCTGCAGCGCGCGCAGCGACTTGTCGCGCTGCGGCTCCAGGATGCTCTCCAGCTCGGCGAGACTGTGGTCCACCCATCCGGTGACGGGCGAGCGGCTCGGGTCTGCCGGGGCGAAGCGGCTCAGCTCCAGCGCGAGCAGCGCCGCGCGCTCTCGCGCGTCGAGGGACGCCCAGGGGCGCGAACGCGGAGTCGAAGCAGGTGCTCGGCGTCGTGCGCGTGCCGTGGGCGACCGAGGCGCTCGCGGGTGGCCACCGGGCTGCTGGGTGCGGCGCGCGAGGGGGTGCTGCGCAAGCGCCGGCGGCGGGTCGTGGCGCGGGTGGCCCGCGGGTCCAGCACCACCCCGACGGGGCCGACCGAGCCGCCCGGAGTGGCCCCGGGCGGCGAATCGGCGGAGAACTTACTTCTTCTTCTTGTTCTTCTTCTTGTCCTTCTTCGACTTCTTCGCCATGTCGTTCACCTCCTGGGGCTCGTTTGACTCATCAGACAGTACGTCTGAACGGCGGGCAAACAAAGGGTTTCGCCGAGATTTCAATGAACTTCCGGAAGTCTGTGCTCGTCTACTGTGGACTTTGTAGACGGTGGCGAGGTCGTGCAGATCACGTAGAGAGCCGCTGCAGCAGGGGAAGCAGGTTCGGTACAGTCAGCGTGAAATGAGGTGAGGATGACTGCATCGAATCGGAGTCGCGCATATCACGCTCCACGGCGTGTCGCGCAAGCCACGGCCACCCGGGCGGCGATCATGGCCGCCGCGGGGCGGCTCTTCGCGCGGCACGGGTACGCGGCCACGACCATCGCCGCGATCGCCGAGGACGCCGGCGTGACGCCCCGGTCGGTGTACGCGGTGGCCGACAAGCCCGGGTTGCTGCTCGCCGCGGTGGGCCCGGCCGACGCCGGCGACGACGTCGTCGAGTCCCTGCTGCGCGGCTACCCGCTCCTGCGCGCGTTCGAGGAGGCGGCCGCGGTCGAGCCGGCGGTGCGGGAGGCGTGGCGGCGGCACGAGCGGGGCCGGCGGGC